>NZ_LQXW01000013.1:0-119526 GCF_001586765.1 Pseudomonas sp. ABFPK
CCCGGTTGAGTGGCCGGATGACCGTGGAATCAGTGGTCGGATACGCGTGGAATGGGTGGCCGGATCACCGTGGAATCGGTGGTCAGATGCTTATGGAATGGGTGGCCAGATGACCGTGGAATCCGCACACAAGTCACGGCGCCTGCTTTCTGCAGGCTGTGCTGAGGCACTGGATGACGTCCTCAGTGATGCCCGTTGCTTGAGTCCGAGAACAAGATAGCCAATCGCAGAGCGAAGCGGTGGCGCACTTTTGCGCTCTCAAAGGCGCATTAATGCGCCCTTCGTTTGTTCATCCTGTTGCTAGTATTCGCACGCAAACGCGGGTCTACCTGATCCGGTTTACGCCAGGAGAAAGCGATGGCAGCTTCACAACCACTCAACAAACAAACCGCCTATTGGGGCGTCCCGTGGGAGAGTTCTTACGGGTATCCGCAGGCACGGCGGGTAGGAGACGAGATCTACGTATCGGGCCAGTTCAATCATGACGATGAAGGGAACCTGGTCGCGCCGGCACCCTTGGATCGTGACGGCAGGCCCTGTGATTTCTCTTCGATGGGGGATCAGATGCGCGCCGCCTACGACAATATTGCCAAGCTGCTCGCGCTATACGGAGCGACGCTTGAAGATGTCGTGGAAGAGACGCTCTACGTACTGGACATGGACGCGGCCTTTGCCGTGGTCGGCAAGGTGCGCAAGGCCGCCTACGGCACGGAACGGCCTCAATGCGCCAGCAACATCATCGGCGTATCGAGGCTTGCCCAGCGCCCACAGCTGATCGAAATCGCCTGCAAAGCGGTACTTGGCTCACACGCAGAGTGACCCGCACTCCCGGTTTCGCTCTACGTGACCGGGAGTACCAGTTGGCCCTCGATCAACGGCTTCTGGTTGGCAACGGCAGCTGCACAGAACGTCATGAACGCTTTGACTCGCCACGATTTGCGGATGTCCTGGTGCGTCAGCAGCCACAGCTCATCCTGCAGCTCCGGCACCACCGGGCCGACGCGTTCAAGCCCAGGCGTGATATCACCCAACATGCAGGGCAAAAAACCAACCCCCAGGCCTGCCGCGATTGCAGCACTTGCCGCCGCAACCGAATCGGTGCGGTACGAGATGCACTCGGCTGCGACCCTGTTTTCGACATAGCTCGTTGCCTTGAGCCCGCGTAGCGCTGCGGAATAGGAAACCCATGCCTGGCCTTCAGTGAACAGAGGAGTAGGCGTTGTATGGTTGCTGCTGCCGTAGGGAGCCCAGGCGATTGTGGCCAGTTTGCGGCCCACCAGGCTTTCGGCGGGTTTCCTGGTCGCTCGAACGGCAATATCCGATTCGTCTCGCGCAAGGCTCAGTGATTCGTTGCCCACCAACACCTCAATCGTGATGCCTTCATTGAGGGCCTTGAAGTCCGCGATGATGGGGGTGAGGAAGTAAAGAAGCAGTGAGTCGCTGGTGGTGATACGAAGCTTTCCGAGTGGCCCCTGGCCGGCACGTGAGACACGCCGCGTCACGCTGACAATGTCCAGCTCCACGCGCTCGGCGAGGGCACGTAATTCCGCGCCCTCGATTGTTAGCAAATAGCCTGATTTGCGGTGATCGAACAAAGCTACGCCAAGTGTTTTTTCAACCTGGGAGACCCTGCGGGAGACGGTGGACACGTTGATGCCGAGCTTCTTGGCTGTGGCAGCGCGATTGCCACACTCACTGAGCGTTTTGATGATCCGCAGGTCGTCCCATGAGAGCTGGTTGGCAGCCTCGCCCACGTTCCATTTCACGTCCTTGGGGGCAACTGGGGTAATTGGGACATTTCCAGGTAACGACTTCACGAAATCCGTTCCAGATCAGATTGCGACGATCATACGAGAAGGGGCTGCGTGAACCAAGTATCAGCATGAAGGCGAAGGAGGGGGCTTCGGTCGTCCCTTCATGCGCACATCGACACTTGTCGGCGTTATCCTGTCTGTTGAGCCAAGAGCCTTTGGGGAACTACTCATGCGCAAGTTGACACTGTTGTTGGCGATCGCTGCATTTGCGGGTTGCCAGGCGCCGATGCCAACTGCCAACCCACAGATGGCTTGGGTCGATCTCTCGACGCCATTCCCGAATGACCGTGTGCTGTTGGCCGAACGCCTGGATAAACAACGCCTGCGTGATGGGCGCTTCTTTGAGGTCAGCCCCGGCAGCCATGAATTGGTCGTCAGGTTCGACTACGAAGTAAATGGTGGCGGTGGCATCAGCCTGATGGGAGGTACCACGGTAAGGCAATGCTACCTGACCATCGACTACGAGCATTTCAAGGCTGGGCAGCGCTACGTGCTCGAGGCCCGCTCAATGGCCATGACGCCAGAGGCGAGGCTTTATGATGCGAAGGGAGAGATTGTGGCAGAGGTTACGGAATTCTATTGCCTGATGTGATGGTGAATCGTTCATAGTTCATTGATTACAACTAGCCTCGAAAAATCAGATTTTTTCGCTTTCTTGTAGGGCATTTCCCAAAGATACTGTTGCCGCCTATTTTCCGTTGCGGGTGCTCTGGCACGGCTCTAGTCTGGGCCTGTCGCTGCTCATCAGTGACACGGCTTTGACAGGCCGTAACGGTTTAAGCATTCGGCTTTCCCTTTATGGTGGCTGTGCGTGGGGCACGCTTGCGTGCGCCGGAACTTGCTTATTCCGCCGGTCTGTCAACCTACGTACAGCTGCCACCCTTCTGTTTGACAGCAGTCAGGTGGCGCACTCATAAAGGTAATAAGCAAATGACTACTGACGAATCGAACGAGAAAACCACCGTAGGCAAGACCACGTTCTACCAAGGTGAAAACCAGACCCATCCGTTGTTTCGCATCGAAGCTGGCATTCCTTGCAAGAGCGCTCGGGAGCAGTCTTCGGAATTGATGGGGAACGTGCGGGAACTGACGATTGTCGGGTTGATGGATGAAAAGCCGATGATGATCTGGGCTGCGCATTACCTGAGCGCATTGGCCAAGGCGCTGATGGACGATGCCGAGCTGGGTATGATGCGCTGAGTTCACTCCACCCGTGGCGGTCCGCGAAACGCGGCCGCCATTCACATCAGTGTATGTCTTACGTCCGCCCCGGATGTAGGCATACGCTCAAACGGCGATGAGCTTCCGGTTCGGATCTTGCTGCATGAAGAGCAGGATGTCGAAGACCCGACCAGGCTCGAATTGAAGGGCAGGGTGATCGCTCTTCAAAACGGCTTCAGTCAATAGCTCCTTGTTTTGCTCCCAGCATTGACCAAGCGTGAAGGGCAGCCTGCAGAGCTTTTGTCCGGCAGCTTTTTGGGTGTCGCTGGGGAGCAGGTAGCGAGAACTGCTGAATCCTTGAAAACCCGCGTGCTGCAATCCTTTTCTTACCTGGCTATCCAATGCTGGCATGAATCCCGTTATCAGCAGTAATGCTTTCATGGGGTAAGTGACATTGGTGTTATTAACGAACAGAGCCTCGGCCAGCATCTTCAAGACCCCGAGCAGATCTGCATCAAAATGAGCCGCTGACGGATAAAGCCACTCGGTGGTGAAGATCCGTTTATCTGCGGATGACAGTGCGAATCCATTCAGTTGGTGACTGTCAAAACGGACAAGCTTAGCGTGTAGGTTCGGGTCGCAAAGCCTTGCTGCAGCTTGAGACGGCGGGTGTAGCATCGGAGCCTTTCTCGCGCCTGCGCCCCAGTTCATCAAAGCACTTCGAAGCGCGTCGGCCAGCGCTGTGGCGTTTTGCGTCGTGAGTGCAGTCAGGTAGGCTGCTGAAATTTTCCTCACCCGAGAAAAGTCTTCATGGTAAGAGGAATTGAATCTGTTGATCGCGGAACGGATGTCTATCTCTTCACCAACCACTCTAAGCATGTTCGATCCATTGGTTAAGGCGGCTAGGCACCCGGACGTGAGTCTGACCAGCGGTGCCAGATTGTATTAGCGGCCAGAATACCATCAAATAGCCATCTTTGAGCTTCGGTCTCTCGGATCGAACAGACTTCCCGGATTGCTTGGCGACCCTGGATAATGGAGGGGAATCACAAGGGCCATGCCATGCTGACCATCTCTAATAATATGCACCTGCCAGACGCCGAAATCGAACTGACATACATCCGCGCGCAAGGCGCAGGTGGGCAGAATGTCAACAAGGTGTCCAGCGCCGTGCACCTGCGCTTCGACATTCGCGCTTTGTCGCTACCCGAGTTTTACAAGGAGCGGTTGTTGGCGCTGCGTGACAATCGCATCACCGGCGACGGCGTGTTGATCATCAAGGCACAACAATACCGCACACAGGAGCAGAACCGCGCTGACGCACTGGCGCGTCTTGCCGAGTTGATCATCACTGCCGGCAAGACCGAGAAAAAACGCCGTCCCACCAAGCCGACCCTCGGCTCGAAGACCCGTCGCCTCGAAGGAAAAGCCAGGCGCAGCACTGTCAAGGCGGGTCGGGGCAAGGTGGAGTTCTAGGCTCTGTACAAAATGAGATGTCTCAAGCCAGTGAGATCATGGCGGCGTGGTTTTGCGAGCTTGTGGAAGCGTGGGGGCTTGATAGACGAATGGGGACAGAATACGGACGGGCACTTCCAAATACGTCATTTAACATAATACTCATTATGCGCATCCTTGGATTTTTCCTGCGGGGCGGTGTACCCTACATTTCAGCACTAAATCGTCTAACTACGCTAAATGACTATTTAGAATAGTTATATGTCAGCATCGACCAGCCGCGGCGTCAGGAACAAAACCAGCTCGGTCTGCGTCTTCACCGTCGACGTGCTGTTGAACAACCACTTCAAGCCCGGGATCTGCCCAAAGAACGGCACGCTGCGCACGACGGTGCTGTCAGCATCCGAATAAACACCTCCCAAGGCAACCGTCTTCCCAAAACCCGAGAACACACGCGATGTCAGCGACGTTGTGTTGATCGGCGGCACGCCGCTCATAGCCTTCGAATAATCTGGCTCATCCTTCGACAGGATCACGTCCAGGAGCACGCCAGAATCATTCACCAGCGGCGTAACATCGAGCGACAACGCTGCCTGTTTGAAGGACACGGACGTTGCACCGTCACCAGCTGACTGCTGATATGGGACCTGAGAACCTTTAATGATCTTGGCTTGGTGGCGATCGCTGGTGATCACGCGCGGGCTGGAAATTACACGACCTTTGCCGGCCTGTTCCATAGCATCGAGCTCAGCGTCCAGATTGAACGACCTGGACGTAATGCCAAATCCGGCAATGGCTGCCGGAGTCAAACCCAGCGGTACGCTACCAGTCAATGTGCCGGCACCGCTGCCAACATAAACTGACCACTTACCACCGAGATTCTTGGTGTAAGAACGGTCAACCTCAACAATGCGAGCCTCAATCATTACCTGTTTGCGTGAATAATCAACTGCTTCCAGGTAGTTACGCAAATCGACCAGGCGTTCATCACTCATGCGAGCAACTACAACTGAGGAACCTTCTTCAGCGTTCAAGCTTTCACCAGGATCAAGTGGGAATGCCTTGATTGCATCAGAGGATGGAATATTACGAACCTTTAAAACTGAAACCTTATATGAAGCGATGGCAACGGATGAAGGCACACCAGGTGGCGTGGAAAAAGGACCATAACTATCCTGCGTGCCACCTGGTGATGGATATCGGCTGACATGAAGAAATTTGCCTTCAACCGTGTAAAGCAGTCCACGGGGCTCAGTGACAAACTCAATGGCTTCATCCCAGGTAACGTCCTTCATTCGCATAGAAAGCGAACCCGACACGCCATCGCCCAGGACAAGATTCAAACCACGATAATCTGCCAGCACCTGGAGAGCGTCAGAAACCTGAATTGTCTGGAAGTCGAACGACAATGGCTGAGGGCTGTCGTCCGCATGCACTGATGAAAGAATGACCGAAAAACACAAAATAGCAATAAAACGATGCAAATAAGACATACAAGCCCCCTACCCCATTATTTACGCCGACGACAGGATGCGGCTCTAATCAGTATTTAGATGAAGCGAAAACGATGGCTTAGCCGGATGGACTGCTTACGCTACGCTGAGCAGTCCCACCGCCTAAGCCTCCGATAATAGGCGGAATACTGAAAGAAGATTTTCGCGGCGTCCAAGTGGTAACTCGCTCACCATCTATATCGCAGTACGCTTCTTTAAAGTCAGAGAAGAAACGGCATTTTGAGAAAGCGATATAACGAGTGCGAGCTGATGTATCAACAAGTACAGCAACAGAAACGTCTACCTTCGAGTTGGGATCTGGCTGTGACGGGTGAATAAAGCCAGTCAAACGCCAAGTTTCAGAGTAAATAACCGGTGGAGGTGTTACTGGCTTAGGTGCTGAAGTCATGCTTGGAGCTGGAGTGTGAGCTGGGGCCTGCTGACTCATGTCAGGCGACTTATTAAAGAAGCTCTTGATCCCAAAAATGCCAAACAGCAGCCCGACGACCACAACAAAAACCAATGACCACAAACCGTATGAACGCAAGAAAGATGCACTCTTGTCGGCTACAGACTCATCACCAACAGAACCGGTAGCGGAATGGGTTGCAGACTGGTAATAGTTTTGAATGACCTTATCAAAACGTCCAGGAAATTGCCGGACGCGACTAGAGACAGGTGGCTTATCTCCTGTGACGACACCTGAATAAACATCAACTCTGTAAATCTTCCGAGATAGCTTGACGACTCGAAAAGTGGTTTCAATAAGCGTTCTCGCCCAGCTAGGAATTTGGGAAAGATCCTGCGTCACAATCACAATGCGCATTGAGTTGTTTTTTGCATCGACCATATGACGATGCTCAGCGAGCAATGTCTTATCCCAAGGATTTGCCTGGTTAGACTTTTGGCCCTGCGGCCAACGACGCCATGCCTCATCAATAATGAGAACACACCCTGGAAGAACATATTCAGCGAGATCAGGTAAGTCAAACCAGTCGGAAGGAAGCTGCTGAATGGTACCGCCAAAGTCGGCAAGCAAATCATCAGCATTCAACGGAATGTTAGTGACAATATGCCGACCTTGCTTTAGCGAAGGTATAACTACTCGCTCGACGACACCATAACTCTTGCCGTGGCCGGGCTTGCCAACATATGCATGAATAGCCATTAGCCAACCACCGGCAAGCGACGAATCATGAAGCGAATGACATAAGCCGTCAATAACGCACCTAAGCCAAACTGAACTTGGAATATATTCATAAAGTACCAGACTGAATCAGGGATCTGGTCAAATGCAGTTGCTGACAATCTGATCTGGTCAGCCAGGCCCAAGGCATCAAGCAGATAAAGAAGCGCGCTCCATAGCCAGCCAAAAATCATGAATATTAGGTCAATGACCCAGCCTGCAATTTGTTCAAAAACAGATTTTAACCAACTAGCAAGGGCAGACAACATAAGACACCTCAAGCAGAAAGAACAATGCGCACGGCAAGGAAAGACCAAATGGCGATGAAGACAGCTGTCAATATTGGCGCGATCAGATCAAACAATTTGCAGTGACTGTCAAAAACAATCTCTTGCGAAAATAGATTTACAGATCCTACTGGGCAAATCGCTGATGAGTGAGAAGAACCGTCGAAAGCATTTTTTGCTGTAGTGTAAGTGTTCGATTCAACCATTTTTTGCTTCATCTCAATAAATTGAGCTTTTGCCTGAGCTTCACGGCCAGCAACAGATGTAGACAAATCTAGAAGACCAGGTGAGGTGAAAGTCTCGTTATCTGAGGATCCATCACCAGAACCTCCACCAGTACCACCATCACCACCGGAACCGCCGCCAGTACTGCCATCACCACCAGAGCCACCGCCAGTGCCCCCGTCACCATCGGAGCCGCCACCAGTGCTGCCATCGCCACCGGAACCACCGCCAGTGCCGCCATCACCACCAGAACCACCGCCAGTGCCGCCATCACCACCAGAGCCACCACCAGAGCCACCGCCAGTGCCCCCGTCACCATCGGAGCCACCGCCAGTGCCGCCATCACCACCAGAACCACCACCACTGCCACCAGGGTCAGTAGGAATTGGAGTGCACTGTTTGCTGCCATTCGCAAACTCAAAACCTTCGGGGCACTCATCAGTGAGTTCATCACCGATCTCTCCAGGCTTGATACTGGGATCAGTCGCACATTTGGTTTGCGAACCAGCATCGTCTAAAACAAGGTTGTAGTTGTAGTTACAGAAGCCATCAGTCTCAGATCCGACATTCAAATAGCACTTTTCTGTATTATTAAAACTGTAACTGCATGAGTTAGTGCAGACAGTGTCACCGGGATTGCTGGATAAAACAAAACGCTTGCCATCAGCATTAGGTGGAAGCACCGTCCCTTCTGACCCCTTCAAAACAATAGTAGCGGAACAGGGACTCTCAGCTACGACATAAAGATAAAGGGTTAACCACTGGCCAAAAACAAGTTTTCCGTCATTGTCTTTATGCACCTCCCGACCTTCAGACATACAAAGCCATACAGAGCCATTGCCGGAATGGACAGAGCACGTAGGATCCGTGAAGTCATATTGATAAAAATAACTACCCCAGGAAGATTGCCAGAATTCTCTTTGCGCCTCACCTAAAGCGTTGGCAGCATCTTTAGGTGTTGCATAAATATAGCCGTGATTCTTGCAAAAATCTTGGCCGTAATAGATGGGAGGTGAGTAATTGTAATAACAACTATATTTAGGCTCTGCCGCAAAAGCGCTTGACTGGAAGGCAAAAGGGAAAACAAAGAGAACTGAAAGCAATGCTAGTAATTTTTTCATATCACCAATCCCAAAAGACAGCAAAGGCGCAGGCAGAGCCAATTACAAACATCGCGAAATAATAAAGTTGATCCATCACGCCCCCATAAAAAAGGGCTCACGAAGAGCCCTTTGCCCAGCTATAGCTCTTAACGCAAGAATGCGAGAACAATCTTGGCGCCTTTAATGCCGGCATAAACCGCAGCGAGCAATGCTGCTACAGCCAGCACTCCAACACTGATAGTGGAGAAATCAACGCTCGATGTGAGCGAGGAATAATCCCAGCCAGCATCAGCTGCGAAGGCATTAGCCGAAACAGCAGCAGTGAAAAATACAGCTACAACGCTCTTTTTACCGATTTTCTTAAGCATAAAAGCCTCAACTCGTTTTGATGAAATTTAGAAACGCCCGTATACCCATGGAGAAAACCATAAAGGTTGCAACTAAGGTAAAACCGGCGCCGAATGCTTGGCCCAAAATAACTGGGTCAAGCTGTGACGGGTCAAATGGTTGAATGTATGGAACAAGCACCCAGTCAACCGAGCACATTGGTGATGCACCGCCCTGCATAATTAAATCACCAGGACAATGCAGTAGACCTGGCATTACGCAGTCTTAGCCTGTGGAGTGTTTACACGGCGGCCCTGGCGAGGATCAACCTCAAAGCTCAGGCGGGAATCACGGACGCTCGCGATAACGTCGCACTCATAAGTTCCAGGCTGCGGCACCTGGTTAGGAAGCTCAGCGTAGAAATCAGCCATCTGCGGATAAGGAATGTTCGGCAGATGGACAAATGCCGTGTACATGCAATACGGCTTTCCACTTTTAGCAGCAGTACCGGTGCGATACTGACCAGTGACCTCAACAATAATGGTGTTTGCGTTAGACATAAGTGCCCTCTTCTACTGTGGCAGCCGGCGACTAATGGCCAGCGTGAGTTAGGCCCTAATGGGCGATTTTTAGCGGCTAAAAATATTAGTAGCCCATCCACTCTGCGATCGAAACGGTGCCGCGAGTATCACTAACGGTGACCCACTGTTTTTCAGGCTGAATGCCCTGCTCTTTTCGAACCTCGAGCGCTGCGATGGTCTGAGCAACTTGATCAGCTAGCACAGGATTAAGCATGCTTTGAATCCGGCGCTGCTGCTGCAATCGTTCACGCTGGCCAGTTGTGAGCTGCGCACCCTGGAAGCTGACAGTTTTCATGCTGCAACCTGCCTTAAGTGATTTGGGCGCTGATACCAAGCAGGAACAGTTAAAGTAGACTTTGTGACTTCTCGACATTGGCGAACAAACACAGGCGCAAATCGGCTAGTGTCACAAGCGTTACGAATGTTAATACCGATACGATTAAGGCGAGCGGCGTGATCCTGAACCTGACGCTTCTTAAAATCGAAAGACTGGCCATGCATCCACTGAATGGCATAAAGGGCGGTTGTATTTGCGGCGCGAGTTGTATCTACAACATTGTTGGCCAGCAGTTGCTCGCTAATGCTAACGATATCCATCGCAGTCACCTTCAGCTTTTCATCAATTTTAAGAAACTCACAGTGGAGTTCGGCAAAGCGCCGTTCATCAAACAAACCCCAGTAGCAAAGGGCTTCGCGTTGCAGGAATTCACTTTTTAGTTCCTGCTCCATACGCACTACGCCTTCGCTGACGCAGTAATCTCTAACTCGCTGAACATATTTATATTCAGCTGACTCCTCGCCAAAAATGCGTTTAATTTTCGGCAGGCAGTTTTGATCCATTTCAAAGGCTTTGTCATAAGCCTTTCGATATTGCAAACGGCCACCTTGGCCATTTCCCTTTGGTGTCCAGGCAACGGTTCGACCATTGGGATACAAGAACCCGATGGAGTGGCCAATGCGTTGGCTTGAAACGCCCCGCAAATAAGCCAAGACATTTCCCTCACCCAAAGCAACGTTAGTTGTGAGGTCGATACGTTCAATTTTTGCGCCGTCGGCAAAACGGTCGCCAGACTTCGCCCCTGAAGCGCCCTGGCGAATATCGAGCCGGGTGCAACGAGTAAAACCAGGCAAGCCATATTCGCGGAGAAGTTCGTTGTAGACGGCTACGCACTGCTCGATGGTGGTGAAACCGAAAAGGTTATCCAGCCGCCCTACTCTGCTCGGGTTGCCTTCAACGCGGATCTTGCGGCCCTGCACATGGATGGTGACAGAGGTTGAATAGCTGGCCTCATGCTTAAAGCGCGGCTGCTTTGTGCTGAGGACCTCATTCGTGTTCGAGTCGATCGTCAACGTCACAACGTCGCACACGATCGGCAGATCATGGTCGTGCTCCTGCGAAATTGTGAGCCAATCGATGAACATCGGAAATCCTTGTCAACCCAATACATAACGCAGGTAAAGCTACGCTATGTGTTAGCCTTTTGACAAGTGCTAAGTCGTGGGTTATCCCACTAAATCTATGTGCTGTACAAAAACACAGGAGTTAGAGTCTATGAGTCAAGATCACTCGGTTGAAGCAGCGATGAGCATCGGAGAAAACATCAGATTTAGGCGCGAACTGAACAAACATTCGCAGAAAACCGTTGCCGAAGCGATTGGTGTAGCAGAAAACACCATTGCAAGCTGGGAGAAGGGCAAGAATGTGCCGCCAAGCGACAAGGTTGTGGCGATAGCAAAATTCTTCCAATGCACCACAGATGAGATCTTGCTTAGCGATGAAGAGCGAGGGTTAGAGATACAAATGTTGGGCCTGCTTCGAAGGTTCGGAAGCCTGAACGAAACCCACAAACCTATAGCCCTCAACGTCATCAGCTCAATCCTTCAGGGCATGGAAATGGAAGAGTACATGAAGGGAGAGCGCAACGAAGGCAGCAAGCGGATAGGTGTGCTGGGCTAAGAATCGCGGGAAACCGCGGTAAAGTGGGGGTGTAACAGCACCCCCACCGCCTTCGGCGGCCGGCAGGTCAATCACATCGAGGGCGGCCCCTCAAATGTCATGATCGGATCTGCCGTGGAAATGGCGCTGCAGCTCAATCAAAAGCGGTTGGACGCCAAAGGGAAGAACTCAAAACGGCGTGAAAACTGACGCGCTGCGCTTGTCCGCCGCATCTGTATACCTGACTAGGCGTCACGTTGTTCCTTCCTAACCAGGTACACAGCCGCGGCAACATTAGAGCGAAGCCTCCTTTTTTTGGCTGTGGAATGTGTAACGAACCGCATCAGTTCCGGGCATTGGGTCATCGTAGTAGCCATAAAGGCTGCGGTCGTCAAAGCTAATCGTGACGAACTCACCAGGGCGTTTCAGATACTTAGGCACAAGAAACGTCGCAGCTCTGGTGACAGTAGCTCTACCGCTCGCTGCTGGAGTCCGTGTCTGACTATGCCATGTGATTTCCAGAACCTCGCTGAAACCGTCCTCGTAAAGAAACTCTGCCGTTCCTTCAAAAGCGCTCATCTCTATCTCCTTGAAGCTGCAATTGCAGCGTGAATGATGATGGCATAAAGCGATGACGAGGCGCCAAGATGTGCAAGCAATCGGCCCCTCAAATGTCAAAGCAGCCCCTCATATGTCGAGGTCGGCCCCTCAATTGTCATGACTGGTCAAAGGTCCTGGATCAACGCGGCAACCGATCTGAGCTTGGCTACCAGGTCATCGATCTCGGCGGACTCATCATCGAGCTGGCGAACCCTGGTGCGCAGCTTGCGAATGTCAGCCACCAGAACACCATACGAATCAATCAGCGACTCGACGGCATGTTCAGGATCGGGGTTGGCCATGTAGGCCTTGGCATCGCGCACAGCGCGATCAGACAGGGAGAGTTGGATACGCATAATGGACCCTATATTAAGCGACGTCCGGAGCCGATGGCATTATCCGGACGCCGCTCAACATAAGGCCCTGTCATTATGCGCATCCTTGGATTTTTCCTGCGGGGCGGTGTACCCTACATTTCAGCACTAAATCGTCTAACTACGCTAAATGACTATTTAGAATAGTTATATGTCAGCATCGACCAGCCGCGGCGTCAGGAACAAAACCAGCTCGGTCTGCGTCTTCACCGTCGACGTGCTGTTGAACAACCACTTCAAGCCCGGGATCTGCCCAAAGAACGGCACGCTGCGCACGACGGTGCTGTCAGCATCCGAATAAACACCTCCCAAGGCAACCGTCTTCCCAAAACCCGAGAACACACGCGATGTCAGCGACGTTGTGTTGATCGGCGGCACGCCGCTCATAGCCTTCGAATAATCTGGCTCATCCTTCGACAGGATCACGTCCAGGAGCACGCCAGAATCATTCACCAGCGGCGTAACATCGAGCGACAACGCTGCCTGTTTGAAGGACACGGACGTTGCACCGTCACCAGCTGACTGCTGATATGGGACCTGAGAACCTTTAATGATCTTGGCTTGGTGGCGATCGCTGGTGATCACGCGCGGGCTGGAAATTACACGACCTTTGCCGGCCTGTTCCATAGCATCGAGCTCAGCGTCCAGATTGAACGACCTGGACGTAATGCCAAATCCGGCAATGGCTGCCGGAGTCAAACCCAGCGGTACGCTACCAGTCAATGTGCCGGCACCGCTGCCAACAGTACCTGACCACTTACCACCGAGATTCTTGGTGTAAGAACGGTCAACCTCAACAATGCGAGCCTCAATCATTACCTGTTTGCGTGAATAATCAACTGCTTCCAGGTAGTTACGCAAATCGACCAGGCGTTCATCACTCATGCGAGCAACTACAACTGAGGAACCTTCTTCAGCGTTCAAGCTTTCACCAGGATCAAGTGGGAATGCCTTGATTGCATCAGAGGATGGAATATTACGAACCTTTAAAACTGAAACCTTATATGAAGCGATGGCAACGGATGAAGGCACACCAGGTGGCGTGGAAAAAGGACCATAACTATCCTGCGTGCCACCTGGTGATGGATATCGGCTGACATGAAGAAATTTGCCTTCAACCGTGTAAAGCAGTCCACGGGGCTCAGTGACAAACTCAATGGCTTCATCCCAGGTAACGTCCTTCATTCGCATAGAAAGCGAACCCGACACGCCATCGCCCAGGACAAGATTCAAACCACGATAATCTGCCAGCACCTGGAGAGCGTCAGAAACCTGAATTGTCTGGAAGTCGAACGACAATGGCTGAGGGCTGTCGTCCGCATGCACTGATGAAAGAATGACCGAAAAACACAAAATAGCAATAAAACGATGCAAATAAGACATACAAGCCCCCTACCCCATTATTTACGCCGACGACAGGATGCGGCTCTAATCAGTATTTAGATGAAGCGAAAACGATGGCTTAGCCGGATGGACTGCTTACGCTACGCTGAGCAGTCCCACCGCCTAAGCCTCCGATAATAGGCGGAATACTGAAAGAAGATTTTCGCGGCGTCCAAGTGGTAACTCGCTCACCATCTATATCGCAGTACGCTTCTTTAAAGTCAGAGAAGAAACGGCATTTTGAGAAAGCGATATAACGAGTGCGAGCTGATGTATCAACAAGTACAGCAACAGAAACGTCTACCTTCGAGTTGGGATCTGGCTGTGACGGGTGAATAAAGCCAGTCAAACGCCAAGTTTCAGAGTAAATAACCGGTGGAGGTGTTACTGGCTTAGGTGCTGAAGTCATGCTTGGAGCTGGAGTGTGAGCTGGGGCCTGCTGACTCATGTCAGGCGACTTATTAAAGAAGCTCTTGATCCCAAAAATGCCAAACAGCAGCCCGACGACCACAACAAAAACCAATGACCACAAACCGTATGAACGCAAGAAAGATGCACTCTTGTCGGCTACAGACTCATCACCAACAGAACCGGTAGCGGAATGGGTTGCAGACTGGTAATAGTTTTGAATGACCTTATCAAAACGTCCAGGAAATTGCCGGACGCGACTAGAGACAGGTGGCTTATCTCCTGTGACGACACCTGAATAAACATCAACTCTGTAAATCTTCCGAGATAGCTTGACGACTCGAAAAGTGGTTTCAATAAGCGTTCTCGCCCAGCTAGGAATTTGGGAAAGATCCTGCGTCACAATCACAATGCGCATTGAGTTGTTTTTTGCATCGACCATATGACGATGCTCAGCGAGCAATGTCTTATCCCAAGGATTTGCCTGGTTAGACTTTTGGCCCTGCGGCCAACGACGCCATGCCTCATCAATAATGAGAACACACCCTGGAAGAACATATTCAGCGAGATCAGGTAAGTCAAACCAGTCGGAAGGAAGCTGCTGAATGGTACCGCCAAAGTCGGCAAGCAAATCATCAGCATTCAACGGAATGTTAGTGACAATATGCCGACCTTGCTTTAGCGAAGGTATAACTACTCGCTCGACGACACCATAACTCTTGCCGTGGCCGGGCTTGCCAACATATGCATGAATAGCCATTAGCCAACCACCGGCAAGCGACGAATCATGAAGCGAATGACATAAGCCGTCAATAACGCACCTAAGCCAAACTGAACTTGGAATATATTCATAAAGTACCAGACTGAATCAGGGATCTGGTCAAATGCAGTTGCTGACAATCTGATCTGGTCAGCCAGGCCCAAGGCATCAAGCAGATAAAGAAGCGCGCTCCATAGCCAGCCAAAAATCATGAATATTAGGTCAATGACCCAGCCTGCAATTTGTTCAAAAACAGATTTTAACCAACTAGCAAGGGCAGACAACATAAGACACCTCAAGCAGAAAGAACAATGCGCACGGCAAGGAAAGACCAAATGGCGATGAAGACAGCTGTCAATATTGGCGCGATCAGATCAAACAATTTGCAGTGACTGTCAAAAACAATCTCTTGCGAAAATAGATTTACAGATCCTACTGGGCAAATCGCTGATGAGTGAGAAGAACCGTCGAAAGCATTTTTTGCTGTAGTGTAAGTGTTCGATTCAACCATTTTTTGCTTCATCTCAATAAATTGAGCTTTTGCCTGAGCTTCACGGCCAGCAACAGATGTAGACAAATCTAGAAGACCAGGTGAGGTGAAAGTCTCGTTATCTGAGGATCCATCACCAGAACCTCCACCAGTACCACCATCACCACCGGAACCGCCGCCAGTACTGCCATCACCACCAGAGCCACCGCCAGTGCCCCCGTCACCATCGGAGCCGCCACCAGTGCTGCCATCGCCACCGGAACCACCGCCAGTGCCGCCATCACCACCAGAACCACCGCCAGTGCCGCCATCACCACCAGAGCCACCACCAGAGCCACCGCCAGTGCCCCCGTCACCATCGGAGCCACCGCCAGTGCCGCCATCACCACCAGAACCACCACCACTGCCACCAGGGTCAGTAGGAATTGGAGTGCACTGTTTGCTGCCATTCGCAAACTCAAAACCTTCGGGGCACTCATCAGTGAGTTCATCACCGATCTCTCCAGGCTTGATACTGGGATCAGTCGCACATTTGGTTTGCGAACCAGCATCGTCTAAAACAAGGTTGTAGTTGTAGTTACAGAAGCCATCAGTCTCAGATCCGACATTCAAATAGCACTTTTCTGTATTATTAAAACTGTAACTGCATGAGTTAGTGCAGACAGTGTCACCGGGATTGCTGGATAAAACAAAACGCTTGCCATCAGCATTAGGTGGAAGCACCGTCCCTTCTGACCCCTTCAAAACAATAGTAGCGGAACAGGGACTCTCAGCTACGACATAAAGATAAAGGGTTAACCACTGGCCAAAAACAAGTTTTCCGTCATTGTCTTTATGCACCTCCCGACCTTCAGACATACAAAGCCATACAGAGCCATTGCCGGAATGGACAGAGCACGTAGGATCCGTGAAGTCATATTGATAAAAATAACTACCCCAGGAAGATTGCCAGAATTCTCTTTGCGCCTCACCTAAAGCGTTGGCAGCATCTTTAGGTGTTGCATAAATATAGCCGTGATTCTTGCAAAAATCTTGGCCGTAATAGATGGGAGGTGAGTAATTGTAATAACAACTATATTTAGGCTCTGCCGCAAAAGCGCTTGACTGGAAGGCAAAAGGGAAAACAAAGAGAACTGAAAGCAATGCTAGTAATTTTTTCATATCACCAATCCCAAAAGACAGCAAAGGCGCAGGCAGAGCCAATTACAAACATCGCGAAATAATAAAGTTGATCCATCACGCCCCCATAAAAAAGGGCTCACGAAGAGCCCTTTGCCCAGCTATAGCTCTTAACGCAAGAATGCGAGAACAATCTTGGCGCCTTTAATGCCGGCATAAACCGCAGCGAGCAATGCTGCTACAGCCAGCACTCCAACACTGATAGTGGAGAAATCAACGCTCGATGTGAGCGAGGAATAATCCCAGCCAGCATCAGCTGCGAAGGCATTAGCCGAAACAGCAGCAGTGAAAAATACAGCTACAACGCTCTTTTTACCGATTTTCTTAAGCATAAAAGCCTCAACTCGTTTTGATGAAATTTAGAAACGCCCGTATACCCATGGAGAAAACCATAAAGGTTGCAACTAAGGTAAAACCGGCGCCGAATGCTTGGCCCAAAATAACTGGGTCAAGCTGTGACGGGTCAAATGGTTGAATGTATGGAACAAGCACCCAGTCAACCGAGCACATTGGTGATGCACCGCCCTGCATAATTAAATCACCAGGACAATGCAGTAGACCTGGCATTACGCAGTCTTAGCCTGTGGAGTGTTTACACGGCGGCCCTGGCGAGGATCAACCTCAAAGCTCAGGCGGGAATCACGGACGCTCGCGATAACGTCGCACTCATAAGTTCCAGGCTGCGGCACCTGGTTAGGAAGCTCAGCGTAGAAATCAGCCATCTGCGGATAAGGAATGTTCGGCAGATGGACAAATGCCGTGTACATGCAATACGGCTTTCCACTTTTAGCAGCAGTACCGGTGCGATACTGACCAGTGACCTCAACAATAATGGTGTTTGCGTTAGACATAAGTGCCCTCTTCTACTGTGGCAGCCGGCGACTAATGGCCAGCGTGAGTTAGGCCCTAATGGGCGATTTTTAGCGGCTAAAAATATTAGTAGCCCATCCACTCTGCGATCGAAACGGTGCCGCGAGTATCACTAACGGTGACCCACTGTTTTTCAGGCTGAATGCCCTGCTCTTTTCGAACCTCGAGCGCTGCGATGGTCTGAGCAACTTGATCAGCTAGCACAGGATTAAGCATGCTTTGAATCCGGCGCTGCTGCTGCAATCGTTCACGCTGGCCAGTTGTGAGCTGCGCACCCTGGAAGCTGACAGTTTTCATGCTGCAACCTGCCTTAAGTGATTTGGGCGCTGATACCAAGCAGGAACAGTTAAAGTAGACTTTGTGACTTCTCGACATTGGCGAACAAACACAGGCGCAAATCGGCTAGTGTCACAAGCGTTACGAATGTTAATACCGATACGATTAAGGCGAGCGGCGTGATCCTGAACCTGACGCTTCTTAAAATCGAAAGACTGGCCATGCATCCACTGAATGGCATAAAGGGCGGTTGTATTTGCGGCGCGAGTTGTATCTACAACATTGTTGGCCAGCAGTTGCTCGCTAATGCTAACGATATCCATCGCAGTCACCTTCAGCTTTTCATCAATTTTAAGAAACTCACAGTGGAGTTCGGCAAAGCGCCGTTCATCAAACAAACCCCAGTAGCAAAGGGCTTCGCGTTGCAGGAATTCACTTTTTAGTTCCTGCTCCATACGCACTACGCCTTCGCTGACGCAGTAATCTCTAACTCGCTGAACATATTTATATTCAGCTGACTCCTCGCCAAAAATGCGTTTAATTTTCGGCAGGCAGTTTTGATCCATTTCAAAGGCTTTGTCATAAGCCTTTCGATATTGCAAACGGCCACCTTGGCCATTTCCCTTTGGTGTCCAGGCAACGGTTCGACCATTGGGATACAAGAACCCGATGGAGTGGCCAATGCGTTGGCTTGAAACGCCCCGCAAATAAGCCAAGACATTTCCCTCACCCAAAGCAACGTTAGTTGTGAGGTCGATACGTTCAATTTTTGCGCCGTCGGCAAAACGGTCGCCAGACTTCGCCCCTGAAGCGCCCTGGCGAATATCGAGCCGGGTGCAACGAGTAAAACCAGGCAAGCCATATTCGCGGAGAAGTTCGTTGTAGACGGCTACGCACTGCTCGATGGTGGTGAAACCGAAAAGGTTATCCAGCCGCCCTACTCTGCTCGGGTTGCCTTCAACGCGGATCTTGCGGCCCTGCACATGGATGGTGACAGAGGTTGAATAGCTGGCCTCATGCTTAAAGCGCGGCTGCTTTGTGCTGAGGACCTCATTCGTGTTCGAGTCGATCGTCAACGTCACAACGTCGCACACGATCGGCAGATCATGGTCGTGCTCCTGCGAAATTGTGAGCCAATCGATGAACATCGGAAATCCTTGTCAACCCAATACATAACGCAGGTAAAGCTACGCTATGTGTTAGCCTTTTGACAAGTGCTAAGTCGTGGGTTATCCCACTAAATCTATGTGCTGTACAAAAACACAGGAGTTAGAGTCTATGAGTCAAGATCACTCGGTTGAAGCAGCGATGAGCATCGGAGAAAACATCAGATTTAGGCGCGAACTGAACAAACATTCGCAGAAAACCGTTGCCGAAGCGATTGGTGTAGCAGAAAACACCATTGCAAGCTGGGAGAAGGGCAAGAATGTGCCGCCAAGCGACAAGGTTGTGGCGATAGCAAAATTCTTCCAATGCACCACAGATGAGATCTTGCTTAGCGATGAAGAGCGAGGGTTAGAGATACAAATGTTGGGCCTGCTTCGAAGGTTCGGAAGCCTGAACGAAACCCACAAACCTATAGCCCTCAACGTCATCAGCTCAATCCTTCAGGGCATGGAAATGGAAGAGTACATGAAGGGAGAGCGCAACGAAGGCAGCAAGCGGATAGGTGTGCTGGGCTAAGAATCGCGGGAAACCGCGGTAAAGTGGGGGTGTAACAGCACCCCCACCGCCTTCGGCGGCCGGCAGGTCAATCACATCGAGGGCGGCCCCTCAAATGTCATGATCGGATCTGCCGTGGAAATGGCGCTGCAGCTCAATCAAAAGCGGTTGGACGCCAAAGGGAAGAACTCAAAACGGCGTGAAAACTGACGCGCTGCGCTTGTCCGCCGCATCTGTATACCTGACTAGGCGTCACGTTGTTCCTTCCTAACCAGGTACACAGCCGCGGCAACATTAGAGCGAAGCCTCCTTTTTTTGGCTGTGGAATGTGTAACGAACCGCATCAGTTCCGGGCATTGGGTCATCGTAGTAGCCATAAAGGCTGCGGTCGTCAAAGCTAATCGTGACGAACTCACCAGGGCGTTTCAGATACTTAGGCACAAGAAACGTCGCAGCTCTGGTGACAGTAGCTCTACCGCTCGCTGCTGGAGTCCGTGTCTGACTATGCCATGTGATTTCCAGAACCTCGCTGAAACCGTCCTCGTAAAGAAACTCTGCCGTTCCTTCAAAAGCGCTCATCTCTATCTCCTTGAAGCTGCAATTGCAGCGTGAATGATGATGGCATAAAGCGATGACGAGGCGCCAAGATGTGCAAGCAATCGGCCCCTCAAATGTCAAAGCAGCCCCTCATATGTCGAGGTCGGCCCCTCAATTGTCATGACTGGTCAAAGGTCCTGGATCAACGCGGCAACCGATCTGAGCTTGGCTACCAGGTCATCGATCTCGGCGGACTCATCATCGAGCTGGCGAACCCTGGTGCGCAGCTTGCGAATGTCAGCCACCAGAACACCATACGAATCAATCAGCGACTCGACGGCATGTTCAGGATCGGGGTTGGCCATGTAGGCCTTGGCATCGCGCACAGCGCGATCAGACAGGGAGAGTTGGATACGCATAATGGACCCTATATTAAGCGACGTCCGGAGCCGATGGCATTATCCGGACGCCGCTCAACATAAGGCCCTGTCATTATGCGCTAGTCTATATTTGGTCACCAGACCACGAGTGAGGCACTTTGGGACCAGGGAAAGCTCCCTGGTCTAGTGTGACTATCAGTTGAAGACGGGAACGGGCAACGCATTTAAGTCTGAAGAAGCGCGATCGGCCCAGTGTCTTCATCATATTTATGAAGGAGCCTATAAAAAGTACTTTTTGAACATGAAATAAGCCCGAGCGCGCTTTTTAGAGCTATTTCTTTACTTATGTATTTTTGGATTACGTCATTGATAGGAGGCTACCTTTGTAAGGTTTTCCCTTTTTAACAGCTAAAAATAAAAATACTGTTAAAAATCAAATGGTTTGGCCGGTCACCTGCTTCAACTGTTTTTCACAGGAAAGCTCCCTGGTCGATTTGATCTTCGCCAGCTCTGATCGATCGCTGGCCCACCAGCGCGGTCGTCAATCCGGTACCTCTGTCCGTGGTGCCTGCGATGCAAAAACGAAATCAGACCTTCGCACCTCAAGCGTCAGGCCAGCCATGTGCTTTCAGATTTGCGCGCAGGCCAGGAGCTTTCGGCATCACCGCACTTACTGTTCAGCCTTGCCCATCCCATTTCCATCCGCTGCCATTTGGAACGCAACGCGTGCGCATCCTCATTCCATGCCTCGTGTATGGATTGCAGGCTACGGCGATCAGTTCACATGATCGGCCTTATCGTTCAGCTTCCTGAATCCAGTCGCGCACCAACCGTTCACGTTGTTCATCAGATAACGCCGGCCTGCTTCAGGCCAAAGTTTGCCTTGATCATGAAGTAGCGACCGTCTGCTGGCTTCTTCGCGGGAAAGCCCTGCACCCGCATGTAGAACGCAAGCTTGAGGTTAACGCGGTACCTGTGGGAGCGGCGCCGCGCCGGCTTCTTCACGGTGAGCCCTCCCAAAAGTACAACGCAAGCTTCAGGTTCACACGATAACTATGGGAGCGGCTTCAGCCGCGGACTGACTGGCATGCGACTACTGACGATACCGGGACAGCACCCTGCGGAACACTACGTTTGCGGCTAATATGCAAATAAATTATAACTATGCTAAATATTCATTTAGAGTAGTTATATTAAAGCACCCACCTATCTGAGCATCCGCACCGAACTGGTCGCATCACAGGCCATATCCAGGTCCTCTCCAGAGAGGATTTGCGCGTAATGATCCTTTAACTCCTGCTCCCAGCTCGCCACTTCTTCAAGCAAATGCTCGGCTTGATCCCGTGTCAGTGCAAAGTGCGTATGGTGGCTGAGCAGATTGCTCCGGCTGACCTGGCTGCCCTCCCGGCCAATCGCCATGGCCAAGGCCTTCGCGGGCCCCTCATCAAGCATCGGCAATACGTCGTACATCGGTGAAAGCCGCCACTTCCCTCCAACCCAGACCACTGCATGGTTGCGCGGATGGTCGTCGGAGTTGCCTGCCAGGGCGTTGTAGCACATGCGTTTGAACAGCTCCTGCAGGTCGCCATCCGGCACGCCCCGCCGACGCATCTCGTCTGCCACGGCGGCATAGCGCCAATCCCTGTGGTGCGGGCCATCCCACTCCGAGTCGAGCAAAGTCAGAGCACTGAGCATCGGTATGCGCCTGGCGCCCTGGGCAATGGGCGTGCGGTCAAAGCGCTCGACCAGCAATGTAGATGGGTTTTCAGCATGCAGCGCGGTCCGGGCCACGTTAATACCCTTCCCCGCCGCAAATGTCATACAGGCGTACTCAATCGTCGGTAGGTCGTAGTGGTCAAACCGATCGCGTGGTTTAGCCAGAATGAGCATCCCTTTGTCCTGAAGGGTGCGTTTTGGTCGTGCGCCACCCAACGCAGAGCGTTGCTGCCGCACATTCAGCGTAGCGGCGGATTCACTGTCGAGCTGCCCGTCATATACCGTTTCACAAGCGGCAACGAATCTTGCCAGACCCATCAGGTTCGGTACCGCACCCCCGCCAATGCCTTCGGCAGGAGTTGTGGCGCTGCCTGCCATCAGGTTGCCGACGCGATCGTTGTTTGGTGATTTGAGCAGAAAGTCGATTGTGCCCAGGTCTTGCCCGTAAGCCCGGTGCAGCAGCCGCTCCCCCCAGCCGTCAGGCATGGCATCATTGATGAAGCCAGGTATGCCGCGGTTCTTGGTAATGCCGGAGTAGGCTTCGGCGCGCAGAGGGTAATTGATCGGGTCAGGTATCCAGCCGCCACGCGCCACCTGGTCTGGGGCATACAGGAACTCGCCCACCTTACCTTTCAGCGTTAGCCGCCCAAGAGTCATGACTTCGCCCGTTTCCGGGTGCTCCATATAGATGTACGCGCGAGACATCAGAACTCCTCGGGCTTGGGCTTCGCCAGCCGTACGCGCTTGGCCGCGATGCCCTGATGCGCGTCGTGGCCTCGGGTGAAGCGTGTGATCTGTGAGCTTTTTTCCAGGCCCTCCAGCGACGAGAACACCGTATCACTGATACCAAGTCGCCACAGCACCAGCATGAACGACCGTAGGTCCACTAGCTCGGAGCCGCTCTCGATCTTGCGCAGGGTATGCGCTGAAACATCGATAGCTGCCTTGAGGTCAGCCTGGCGCAGGCCTAGCGCCAGGCGCCGGGCCTTGACCAACAACCCGATTTTACTGAGTGTGTCGGCACATGCGACGGGAAAGTAGTCCGGCATAAGGCTTACCATGGTTAACATTAATCAATTTAAAGTTAACCATATCACACATTACGCAGGGCTTTCCCAAACCTAATGTCTATATGGGTTTACCTTATAAAGGGTAAGGCTCACTATGGTTGACATTATTTTTCAAATCAGCCCGCCAAAACGCCTGTAAAAGCCTTCATTCACATCCGGCAACGGCCCATCAGCCGTCTCCAGCGCTGCATTCAGCCATTCTTCCGCCTTGGCAAACACCAGCCGATAGAGGTTACGGCACAACTGTCGCGCGGCCCTTCCCTCCCAATCCCCAGGCAGCAGCTCGTCCGGCAGTTGCGGGTCGCGCAGCAGCAGCCGGCGGTATTCGTGAATCAGCAGCGTACGTGCCAGGAAACAATCCTGCGCATCGAGCTGTTGCTGCTCTTTCAAACCTTGCCACAGCGGCCTGAACAGCTGGATGAACTCGCTGTACTGCTGCCCCAGTTCGTCGATGCGCCAGCTTTCCCGCACCTGGGCGCGCATGGCCTTGGATGCCAGCACTTCCTGGGTGTGGGTTTCAAAGACGATGCTGTCGTCGCTCGCCTCCAGGTCACGCAAGGTGGCGGCCAGGTCGGCGCGGTCTGCCCGTGGGCAGCCCAACAGGTTCGGCGCCATGGTCCCGAAGCCCTGCCACTCCAACTCTTCACGCAAAGCCTTGCGCTTGCCGGCCTCCAGTTGCGAGAGCAAAACCAGTATCCAGGCACCGTCCCAGGCTGGCTGGCTGGGGCTGTAGACCCGCTTGAAGGCCTTCTCGAAACGCCGGCGGCCGGTACCTGTCAGGCTGTAGTAGCTACGGCGGCCAACCTTTTCGGCAGTGAGCCAGCCTTCCTTGGTAAGGCGGAAGATCGATGTGCGGATCAGGCGCTCGTTGATGCCGATCGGCTCCAGCAGGTTGATCAGGCTACCCAGCCAGACGGTTCCGCCGTGGGGCTCGATGGCGTCGCCGTACAAAGTGATGATCAGGGAACTGGCGCGGATCGGCGTCTGCTCCTGGAAGCGGGTGATCAGGTTGTTCAGTGGGGCGAGATTGCTCATGGGCGAACTGTGCGCGGTTAAAGCACCGACTATACCTGCGCGGCAGGCCGCCTGACCATTGCGTGACGCTGCCAGGCTCATGCCGATGCCTGGCCTTTGGGCCTGACGCCGGTGTCTTCCATGCGTGGGCGCTCGGGCTCGACCTTGGTCAGTGGCGAGCATTCGACCATGCTGTTCATGCAGCGTTGCGCCAGGTGCTGGTACTCCGCCGTGCCACGTTGCTTCCAGGCCAGTTCCTGTTCGGTCAGTGGGCGCTTGACCTGAGCTGGCGAGCCCATCACCAGGCTTTGTGCCGCACATTCGAAACCCGCCTTGACGAATGCCGTGGCCCCAACGATGCAGCGCGGTGCCACATGGGCGCCATCCATCACCACCGCGTTCATGCCGATCAAGGCGTCTTCACCGACGCGGCAGCCGTGCAGCACGGCGCCATGCCCGACATGCCCGTTGCGTTCGACCACCGTATCGCCACCCGGGAAACCATGCATAACGCAGGTGTCCTGCAGGTTGGCACCCTCCTCCAGCACGATACGGCCGAAATCCCCCCTTAGTGACGCCAGTGGGCCGACGTAGCAACGAGGGCCGACGATGACATCACCAATCAGCACGGCGCTGGGGTGCACGTAGGCTGTCGGATGAACCACGGGCGTCAGGCCGTCCAGTCGATAGCAAGGCATGGGCAAAGCTCCTGAAATGATTTCAAATGCGCCTTGATCTTGTATCACAATCTTGTGATGCGTCAATCGCCATGGTCGTGTATCGCTTTTGTTGGGGTCATCGAGCCCCATTAAATTCAGCGTAATTCGTTGATTACAAGGTGATGAAACGATTCATTATCATAAAACCCTTTGCTGAGGCAGGTGTCACCCCTGCAAAAAGAGATACATGAAACAATTTTGAATGTTGCATTGTTGTATCGCGTAATGCATATACTGGTTCCACCTGGACGTGATCCCCGCATCACGCCCCTGCAAACAATTCCAAGAAATGCCGGCCCCACGATGTGCCGTGCGTGCAGCCAGAGGAACCCGACATGCCGCGATATCTCGATGTGCAGGCGCCCGAACACGGCGTCCAGCTCATTACCCTGCAACGGCCCGAGGCGCTCAACGCCCTGTGCACCGAGCTACTGGCAGAGCTGGCCGCTGCGCTGGAAGCGGCCGGGCAAGACGAACAGACCCGCGCGGTGGTCATCACCGGCAGCCGCAAGGCATTCGCCGCAGGCGCCGATATCCGCGAGATGGCCGAGCGCGACCTGGTCGGCATCCTTAACGACCCCCGGGTGGCCCACTGGCAAAGCATCGCCGCCTTCGCCAAGCCACTGATCGCCGCCGTCAACGGCTACGCCCTGGGTGGCGGCTGCGAACTGGTGATGTGTGCCGACATCGTCATCGCCGGCAGCGACGCCCGTTTCGGCCAGCCGGAAATCAACCTCGGCATCATCCCCGGTGCCGGTGGCACCCAGCGCCTGCTGCGGGCAGTAGGCAAGCCGCTGGCCATGCAAATGGTGCTGACCGGCGAGGCCATCACCGCCCGTCATGCCTTGCAGGCCGGGCTGGTCAGCGAAATCACCCAGCCGGAACTCACCGTAGAACGCGCCCTGCACATCGCCCGCAGCATCGCCGCCAAGGCCCCGCTGGCAGTGCGCCTGGCCAAGGAAGCGTTGCTCAAGGCCGGCGATACCGACCTGGCCAGCGGCCTGCGTTTCGAACGCCATGCCTTCACCTTGCTGGCCGGCACCGCCGACCGCGACGAAGGTATCCGTGCCTTCCAGGAAAAACGCCAGGCCCGCTTCCAGGGCCGCTGATCATCTTTCCCTCGACTGACGGAGCGAGTCTGTCATGACTTTCCAGCACATCCTGTTTTCCATCGAGGACGGCGTCGCCCTCCTCTCGTTGAATCGCCCCGAGCAGCTGAACAGCTTCAATACCGCCATGCACCTGGAAGTGCGCGAGGCGCTCAAGCAAGTACGCCAGAGCAACGAAGCCCGGGTGTTGTTGCTGACTGCCGAAGGCCGGGGTTTCTGCGCCGGCCAGGACCTGTCCGACCGCAACGTCGCCCCGGGCGCCGAGATGCCGGACCTGGGCGAATCGATCGACAAGTTCTACAACCCGCTGGTGCGCACCCTGCGCGACCTGCCGCTGCCGGTGGTCTGTGCGGTGAACGGCGTGGCAGCCGGCGCCGGTGCCAACATCCCGCTGGCCTGCGACCTGGTGCTGGCGGCCCGCTCGGCCAGCTTCATCCAGGCCTTCTGCAAGATCGGCCTGGTACCCGACTCCGGCGGCACCTGGCTGCTGCCGCGCCTGGTCGGCATGGCACGGGCCAAGGCTCTGGCGATGCTGGGCGAGCGCCTGGGCGCCGAACAGGCCCAGCAATGGGGGCTGATCCACCGCGTGGTGGACGATGCCGCGCTGCGTGACGAAGCCCTCACCCTCGCCCGCCAGCTCGCCACCCAGCCCACTTACGGCCTGGCCCTGATCAAGCGCAGCCTGAACACCAGCTTCGACAACGGTTTCGATGAGCAGCTGGAGCTGGAGCGCGACCTGCAGCGCCTGGCCGGGCGCAGCGAGGACTATCGCGAAGGCGTGAGTGCCTTCATGAACAAGCGCACGCCGGCATTCAAGGGGCGTTGATCATGAGCGCACTCGCAAGCAATGCCCAAGTGGCGGTGATCGGTGCAGGCGCCATGGGCGCAGGCATCGCCCAGGTTGCGGCCCAGGCCGGCCACCCGGTAAAGCTCTACGACAACCGCCCGGGCGCTGCCGCCCAGGCGGTGGCCGGCATAGACCGGCAACTTGCCCGCCTGGTGGAAAAAGGCAAGATGCAGGCTGCCGAACGGGAAGCCATAAGCGCCCGGTTGTGCCCGGTAGACGCCCTCGAAGCCCTGGCCGATGCTCGCCTGGTGATCGAGGCCATCGTCGAGAACCTGCAGGTCAAGCAGGCGCTGTTCAGCCAGCTGGAAGCCTTGTGCGCCACCGACTGCATCCTCGCCAGCAACACCTCGTCGCTGTCCATCACCAGCCTCGCCGCCGGGCTGCAACGCCCGCACCAGGTGGTTGGCATGCACTTCTTCAACCCGGCGCCGCTGATGGCCCTGGTGGAAGTGGTGTCCGGCCTGGCCACCGCCCCGGCCGTTGCCGCATGCATTCATGCCACCGCCCAGGCCTGGGGCAAGCAGCCGGTGCACACGCGCTCCACGCCGGGCTTCATCGTCAACCGTGTGGCGCGGCCGTTCTACGCCGAAAGCTTGCGCCTGCTGCAGGAAGGCGCAGCCGATTGCGCCAGCCTCGATGCGCTGCTGCGTGATGCCGGCGGTTTCCGCATGGGCGCGTTCGAACTCACCGACCTGATTGGCCACGATGTCAATTACGCCGTTACCTGTTCGGTCTTCGATGCGTTCTACGGCGACTTCCGCTTCCAGCCTTCGCTGGTGCAAAAAGAACTGGTGGACGCAGGCCGCCTCGGGCGCAAGACCGGCCAAGGCTTCTATAGCTATGCCGAAGGCGCCGAACGCCCGCAGCCAGCCGAACTGCACAGCCCCGCCATCGTCGATGCCTGCGTCGTCGAAGGCGACCTGGGGGTGATGCAGCCGCTGATCGAACGCCTGCGCCAAAGCGGCGTCGCCGTGACCCAGCGCGCCGGCAGCGGCCTGATCCAGGTGGGCGATGCCACCCTGGCGCTGTCCGATGGCCGCCTGGCCAGCCAGCGCGCCCGGGAAGACGGCCTGCGCAACCTGGTGCTGCTCGACCTGGCCCTGGACTACACCACCGCCACCCGCCTCGCCATCAGCTGGTCGGCCGACACCAGCGACAACGCTCGTGACCAGGCGGTGGCCTTGCTGCGGCGTGCCGGCCTGAAGGTAACGGCGGTCGCCGACCTGCCCGGCCTGGTGGTGCTGCGCACCGTGGCGATGCTCGCCAACGAGGCCGCCGATGCCGTGTTGCAAGGTGTCGGCAGCGCCGCCGACATCGACCTGGCCATGCGCGCCGGCGTCAACTACCCCTGCGGCCCGCTGGCCTGGGCCGCGAACATCGGCATCCCCCACACCCTGCGCGTGCTCGACAACCTGCAGCGCAGCTACGGCGAAAGCCGCTACCGCCCTTCCCTGCTGTTACGCCGCTGCGAAGCCAAAGGAGGCACCCTGCATGACTGAAGTCGAACTGGCACAAGCCTGTGCCGAGGCCATGTACGCCCGCGACCAGGCCACCCAGGGCCTGGGCATCCGCCTGCTGGAAGCCGGCCCGGGCCAGGCATGCCTGCGCATGCCGGTACGCGCCGACATGATTCAGGGGCATGGCACCTGCCATGGCGGCTTCCTGTTCGCCCTGGCCGACTCGGCATTTGCCTTCGCCTGCAACAGTCACGACCAGGCCACCGTCGCCCTGGGCTGCAGCATCGACTACCTGGCCCCGGCGCTGCGCGATGACGTGCTTACCGCTCGCGCCAGCGAGGTCAGCCGCAAGGGCCGCACCGGCCTGTACCACGTCCGCATCGAGAACCAGCGCGGTGAGCTGGTGGCGATGTTCCATGGCAAATCCTACAAAGTGCGCGGCACCGTGCTGGCGCAGGAGACGCAAGATGACTGAACACACTCAAGCCGATGCCTTGATCATCGACGCCGTGCGCACCCCCATCGGCCGTTATGCCGGCGCCTTGAGCGGCGTGCGCGCCGATGACCTGGCCGCCATCCCGCTCAAGGCCCTGATCCAGCGCCACCCCGAACTGGACTGGAAAGCCATCGACGACGTCATCCTCGGCTGCGCCAACCAGGCTGGCGAGGACAACCGCAACGTCGCGCACATGGCCAGCTTGCTGGCCGGGTTGCCGATCGAAGTGCCGGGCACCACCATCAACCGCCTGTGTGGCTCCGGCCTGGATGCCATCGGCAATGCAGCCCGCGCCCTGCGCTGCGGCGAAGCCGGGCTGATGCTGGCCGGCGGCGTGGAGTCGATGTCACGCGCGCCGTTCGTCATGGGCAAGTCGGAGCAGGCGTTCGGCCGTGCGGCCGAACTGTTCGACACCACCATCGGCTGGCGTTTCGTCAACCCGCTGATGAAGGCGGCCTTCGGCACCGACTCGATGCCGGAAACGGCCGAGAACGTTGCGCAGCAGTTCGGTATTTCTCGCGCCGATCAGGACGCCTTCGCCCTACGCAGCCAGCACAAGGCCGCCGCTGCACAGGCACGCGGGCGCCTGGCACGGGAAATCGTGCCGGTCGAGATCCCGCAGCGCAAAGGCCCGGCCAAAGTGGTCGAGCACGACGAACATCCCCGCGGCGACACCACCCTGGAGCAACTGGCCAGGCTGGGTACCCCGTTCCGTGACGGCGGCAGCGTCACCGCCGGCAATGCCTCCGGGGTCAACGATGGTGCCTGCGCCCTGCTGCTCGCCAGCAGCGCCGCCGCCCGCCGTCATGGCCTGAAGGCTCGCGGCCGCATCGTCGGCATGGCGGTGGCCGGGGTCGAACCACGGCTGATGGGCATCGGCCCGGTACCGGCTACCCGCAAGGTGCTGGAGCTTGTCGGGTTGTCGCTGGCCGACATGGACGTCATCGAACTCAACGAGGCTTTTGCCGCCCAGGGCCTTGCGGTACTGCGCGAGCTCGGCCTGGCCGACGACGACGCGCGGGTCAACCGCAACGGCGGTGCCATCGCCCTTGGCCACCCGTTGGGCATGAGCGGTGCACGCCTGGTCACCACCGCGTTGCACGAGCTGGAAGAAACCGCCGGACGCTACGCCCTGTGCACCATGTGCATCGGCGTTGGCCAAGGCATCGCGATGGTCATCGAACGCCTCTGAGCGGCTCAGACCATCGGCTTGTTACCGAACCGAACGCAGCCGTATATGCTGCTTCCATGACACTCACCACGCGGCCTGCAACCGATACCGCGCGGCGTACAAGAACAATTCGAGTGAAGCCATGAACATGTACCATGATGCCGATCGTGCCCTGCTGGACCCGATGGAAACCGCCAGTGTCGACGCCCTGCGCCAGCACCAGCTGGAGCGCCTGCGCTGGAGCCTGAAGCACGCCTACGACAACGTACCGCTGTACCGCCAGCGCTTTGCCGAGTGCGGTGCCCACCCCGACGACCTCAAGTGCCTGGAAGACCTGGCGAAGTTCCCCTTCACCGGCAAGAACGACCTGCGCGACAACTACCCCTATGGCATGTTCGCCGTGCCCCAGCAAGAGGTGGTGCGCCTGCACGCCTCCAGTGGCACCACCGGCAAGCCGACGGTGGTGGGCTACACCCAGAACGACATCGACACCTGGGCCAATGTGGTCGCCCGCTCGATCCGCGCCGCGGGTGGGCGCAAGGGGGACAAGGTGCATGTCTCCTACGGCTACGGCCTGTTCACCGGCGGGCTTGGCGCGCATTACGGTGCCGAGCGCCTGGGCTGCACGGTGATCCCCATGTCCGGTGGCCAGACCGAGAAGCAGGTGCAGCTGATTCGTGACTTCCAGCCCGACATCATCATGGTCACCCCCTCCTACATGCTCAACCTGGCCGACGAGATCGAGCGCCAGGGCATCGACCCGCAAGACCTCAAGCTGCGCCTGGGCATATTCGGCGCAGAGCCGTGGACCGACGAGCTGCGCCGCTCTATCGAGCAACGGCTGGGCATCGATGCCCTCGACATTTATGGCCTGTCGGAAATCATGGGGCCTGGAGTGGCGATGGAGTGCCTCGAAACCAAGGATGGCCCGACCATCTGGGAGGACCATTTCTACCCCGAGATCATCGACCCGGTCACCGGTGCGGTACTGCCGGACGGCCAGCTGGGCGAACTGGTGTTCACCTCGCTGAGCAAGGAAGCGTTGCCCATGGTGCGCTACCGCACCCGCGACCTCACTCGCCTGCTGCCCGGTACCGCCAGGCCAATGCGGCGGATCGGCAAGATCACCGGCCGCAGCGATGACATGCTGATCATTCGCGGGGTCAACGTGTTCCCGACCCAGATCGAGGAGCAGGTGCTAAAAATAAAACAGCTTTCCGAGCTTTATGAGATTCATCTGTATCGCAATGGCAACCTCGACAGTGTAGAGGTGCATGTGGAACTGCGTGCGGAGTGCCAGCACCTTGATGAAGGCCAGCGCAAGCTGTTGACCGGGGAGCTGACCAAGCAGATCAAGACCTATATCGGCATCAGCACCCAGGTGCGCTTGCAGCCCTGCGGCACGCTCAAGCGTTCCGAGGGCAAGGCCTGCCACGTGTTCGACAAACGGTTGGCCAGCTGATTCATTCGGCTGCCTTTTCGGCCCCGGCATCGTCCGGGGCTTTTTTTTGCCTGGGCGATTGCTGGGGGCGCTTTGCGCCCCTTTCGCCGGCAAGCCAGCTCCCACAGGGGCAGCGTCCATCTCCAGGGCAACCGCAATCCTGTGGGAGCTGGCTTGCCGGCGAAAGGGCTGCACAGCAGTCCTCTTGGCCCACAAATCGATACACAAATCTTATTCGATACATATAAAACTGTTTGACGTTATGTTTTGTATCGCTTACAAATGACTCATGCCTTAGCAGGAGTCGGAACACATGTACGCACAGCTAGTGGAAACCGGAGTCAAGCGCGTCAAGTCGCTGGAAGAGATGTCGCCCGAGGAGCGCAACTTCCAGGAGAAGATCGACGCCGAAATCAAGATCGAAGCCAAGAACTGGATGCCCGAGGCCTATCGCCAGACCCTGATCCGGCAGATCTCCCAGCACGCCCACTCGGAAATCGTCGGCATGCTGCCCGAAGGCAACTGGGTCACCCGTGCCCCCAGCCTCAAGCGCAAGCTGCAGCTGATGGCCAAGATCCAGGACGAAGCCGGCCACGGCCTGTACCTGTACAGCGCCATGGAAACCCTGGGCGCCGACCGTGATGAGGAAATCGCCAAGCTGCACAGCGGCAAGGCCAAGTACTCGAGCATCTTCAACTACCCCACCCTCAGCTGGGCCGACATGGGCGCAGTGGGCTGGCTGGTGGACGGCGCCGCCATCGTCAACCAGGTGGTGCTGCAGCGCACCTCCTACGGCCCGTATTCACGCGCGATGATCCGCATCTGCAAGGAAGAGAGCTTCCACCAGCGCCAGGGCTACGAAATCCTTCTGACCATGATGCGCCACGGTACCCAGGCCCAGCGCGAAATGGTTCAGGATGCGATCAACCGCCTGTGGTGGCCGGCACTGATGATGTTCGGCCCCAGCGACGAGCACTCCCCCAACAGCGCCCAGTCCATGGCCTGGAAGATCAAGCGCCAGACCAACGATGAACTGCGCCAGCGCTTCATCGACCAGACCGTGCCGCAGCTCGAGCTACTCGGCTGCACCGCCCCCGACCCCGAGCTGAAGTGGAATGCCGAGCGCGGCCATTACGACTTCGGCGATATCCAGTGGGACGAATTCTACGAAGTGATCAAGGGCAATGGCCCGTGCAACCAGGAACGTGTCGCCACCCGGCGCAAGGCCATCGAGGACGGCGCCTGGGTACGCGAGGCCGCCGTGGCCTACGCGCGCAAGCAACAGAACAAGAACGCCGCCTGAGCGGCGATTGATGCGGAGATCGAAAATGTCTGTCTGGACCCTCTACGAAGTGTTCGTGCGCAGCAAGCACGGCCTTAACCACAAGCATGTCGGCAGCGTGCACGCCGCCGATGCCGCCATGGCCATCGAAAACGCCCGCGAGCTGTACACCCGCCGCAGCGAAGGCGTCAGCCTGTGGGTGGTGCCCTCGGCACTGATCACCGCCTCTTCCCCGGACGAGAAAGACCCGCTGTTCGCCCCTGCGGACGACAAGGTCTACCGCCATGCCAGCTTCTACGAACTGCCCGACGAAGTCGGACACATGTGAGGTTGGCCATGCACAACGAAACCCTTGTCCCCTACCTGCTGCTGCTCGGCGACAGTGCCCTGGTGCAGGGCCAGCGCCTTTGCGAATGGTGTGGCCGCGCCCCGGCCATCGAAGAAGAACTGGCCCTGATGAACGTCGGCCTCGACCTGGTAGGCCAGGCGCGCAACTGGCTGGAGTACGCCGCCGAGTTGCTCGATGATGGCCGTGACGCCGACGCCCTGGCCTTCCGCCGTGACGAGCGCGCCTATCGCAACCTGTTGCTGGTCGAGCAGCCCAACGGCGATTTCGCCGTGACCATGACCAAGCAGTTCTTCTATGACGCCTGGCATTTCGCCGTGCTTCAGGGGCTGGTCGGCTCGAACGACGAGCGTATCGCCGGTATCGCCGCCAAGGCCCTGAAGGAAGTCACCTACCACCTGCGCCGCTCCAGCGAGTGGGTGCAACGCCTGGGCGGTGGCACCGAAGAAAGCCGCCAACGCATGCTCGCGGCCATCCCGGCACCGTGGCGCTTCACCGTCGAACTGGCCGCCGGTAGCGACAATGAAGTGCACCTGGCGCAAGCGGGTATCGCCGCCGACCCCGCTGCCGTCGGCGCGGCCTGGCTCAAGCAGGTTGGCGAGACCTTCGCTTCGGTCGAACTGCCGTTGCCCAAGGCCGCCAGCCACTTCTACCTGGACGGCCGCAAAGGCCTGCACACCGAGCACCTGGGCCTGCTGCTGGCCGAGATGCAGTTCCTGCCAAGGGCGTACCCCGATGCAACCTGGTGAGCTGATTGCCGGCGACCGTGGCGCCCGCGCGCCACGCGGCGATGACCTGGCCCGGGCCTGGGCGGTACTGGCCCAGGTCATGGACCCGGAAGTGCCCGTGGTCAGCGTGGTCGACCTGGGCATCGTGCGCGACCTCGACTGGCGCGCCGGGCACCTGCACCTGGTCGTCACACCGACCTACTCCGGCTGCCCTGCCACCGAGGTGATCGAAGGGGATATCCGCCAGGCGCTGGAGCAGGCCGGCTTCCCCGCGCCGCTGCTCGAGCGCCGGCTGACCCCGGCCTGGAGCACCGACTGGATCAGCGAACTGGGCCGCGAGCGCCTGCGCGCCTACGGCATCGCCCCGCCACAGGGCAGCACCAGCAAACGCAGCCTGCTCGGCGAGGCGCCGCAGGTGTGCTGCCCGCAGTGCGGCAGCGCCCATACCGAATTGCTCAGCCAGTTCGGCTCCACGGCTTGCAAGGCGCTTTACCGCTGCCTCGAGTGCCTGGAGCCGTTCGACTATTTCAAATGCATTTGAGCCGTGGAGAACGCCATGAGCCAGTTTCACAGCCTGACCATCAAGCAAGTGCGCAACGAGACCCGCGATGCGGTGTCGATTGCCTTCGACGTGCCCGAGCACCTGCAGGCGCAGTTCCGTTTCACCCAGGGCCAGTATCTGGTCATGCGCACCCATCTGGATAACGAAGAAGTCCGCCGTTCCTATTCCATCTGCAGCGCCGTGCAGGATGGCGAACTGCGTGTGGCGGTGAAGCGCGTGCCTGGCGGGCGCTTCTCGTCATTTGCCAACGACGTGCTCAAGGCAGGCCAGCAACTGGAAGTGATGCCACCGTCGGGCAGCTTTTTCGTGCCACTGCAGCCGGCCCGCCAGGGCAACTACCTGGGCGTGGCTGCCGGCAGCGGCATCACGCCGATCCTGTCGATCATCGCCACTACCTTGGCCAGCGAGCCGCACAGCCGCTTCACCCTGCTGTACGGCAACCGTTCCAGCTCTGGCGCACTGTTCCGCGACAAGCTGGAAGACCTGAAGAACCGTTACCTCGACCGCCTGAACCTGATTTTCGTGTTCAGCCGCGAGCAGCAGGATGTCGACCTGTACAACGGCCGCATCGACGCCGACAAGTGCGGCCAGCTGTTCTCCCGCTGGATGGACGTTGCCAACCTGGACGCTGCATTCATCTGCGGCCCGCAGGCGATGACCGAGACGGTGCGCGACAGCCTGCAGGCCAATGGCCTGGCCAAGGACCGTATCCATTTCGAGCTGTTCGCTGCAGCCGGCAGCGAAGCCCGCCGGGAGGCCCGCGAGGCGGCGCGTCAGGTGGACTCGGCGCTCAGCCACATCACCGTGATCAGCGACGGCCGCGCCCTCACCTTCGACCTGCCACGCAACACCCAGAACGTGCTGGACGCCGGCAATGCAATCGGCGCCGAGCTGCCGTACTCATGCAAGGCCGGCGTGTGCTCGACCTGCAAGTGCCGGGTAATCGAGGGCGAAGTGGAGATGGACAGCAACCATGCCCTGGAGGATTACGAAGTGGCGGCCGGGTATGTGCTGTCGTGCCAGACCTACCCGGTGAGCGACAAGGTGGTGCTCGATTTCGACCAGCTCTGAGACCGCGTCGCCTGCTTCGCGGGTGAACCCGCTCCCACAGGGACTGCACAAGACCTGAGAGCAGCGCCCTACCTGTGGGAGCGGGTTCACCCGCGAAGAGGCCATCAGCAACACCGCAACACCCGCGTGACCTCAACAAAACAATTACAACACCCAGAGATCGCAACCCATGACACCCGAACGCATCGAAAGCATCGCCAACCACCCCGATTTCCAGCACCTGGTGCAGCGCAAACGCCGCCTCAACGGCAGCCTGACCCTGGCCATGCTGGTGATCTACTACGGCTTCGTCCTGCTTGTGGCGTTTTCCCCCAGCACCCTCGGCCAGTCCCTCAGCGGTGGCGTGACCACCGTTGGCATGCTGGTGGGCGTGCTGATGGTACTGCTGTCCTTCGCCTTGACCGGCATCTACGTGCACCGCGCCAACAACGTGCTCGACCCGCTCAACGACAAGGTCAAGCAGGAGTGCGCACAATGAACTGGACTGCCATCTCGATGTTCATGGTGTTCGTCTGCTTCACCCTGCTGGTCACCCGCTGGGCTGCCATGCGCACCCGCTCGGCCAGCGATTTCTACACCGCCGGAGGGGGCCTGACCGGCATGCAGAACGGCTTGGCGATCGCCGGCGACATGATCAGCGCCGCCTCGTTCCTGGGCATTTCGGCAATGATGTTCATGAACGGCTATGACGGCCTGCTGTATGCCCTGGGCGTACTGGCCGGCTGGCCGATCATCCTGTTCCTGATCGCCGAGCGCCTGCGCAACCTGGGCAAGTACACCTTCGCCGACGTGGTCAGCTACCGCCTGGCGCAAACCCCGGTGCGCCTGACCTCGGCCTTCGGCACCCTGGTGGTGGCGCTGATGTACCTGGTGGCACAGATGGTCGGTGCCGGCAAGCTGATCGAACTGCTGTTCGGCATCAGCTATCTGTACGCGGTGATGCTGGTCGGTGTGCTGATGGTCGCCTACGTCACCTTCGGCGGCATGCTCGCCACCACCTGGGTGCAGATCATCAAGGCAGTGATGCTGCTTTCGGGCACCAGCTTCATGGCCTTCATGGTGCTCAAGCATTTCGGCTTCAGCACCGAGGCGATGTTCGCCAGCGCCGTGGCCGTGCATGCCAAGGGCCAGGCGATCATGGCCCCGGGCGGCCTGCTGTCCAACCCGGTGGATGCCATTTCCCTGGGCCTGGGCATGATGTTCGGTACTGCCGGCCTGCCGCATATCCTGATGCGCTTCTTCACCGTCAGCGATGCCAAGGAAGCGCGCAAGAGCGTGTTCTATGCCACCGGGTTCATCGGTTACTTCTACCTGCTGCTGATCGTCATCGGCTTTGGTGCGATCGTCATGGTCGGCACCGAACCGTCCTACCGTGATGCCACCGGCGCCATTATCGGCGGCGGCAACATGGTCGCCGTGCACCTTGCCCAGGCCGTAGGTGGCAATCTGTTCCTCGGCTTCATCTCCGCCGTGGCCTTCGCCACCATCCTGGCAGTGGTCGCGGGCCTGGCGCTGTCCGGTGCATCGGCGGTTTCCCACGACCTGTATGCCTGCGTGGTGCGCCAGGGCAAGGCCAGTGAACAGGAGGAAATGCGCGTGTCGCGTATCGCCACGCTGCTGATCGGCCTGCTGGCGGTCATCCTCGGCCTGATGTTCGAGTCGCAGAACATCGCCTTCCTCTCGGGGCTGGTGCTGGCCGTGGCCGCCTCGGTCAACTTCCCGGTGCTGCTGCTTTCGATGTTCTGGAAAGGCCTGACCACCCGCGGCGCAGTGTGCGGCAGCATGGCCGGCCTGGTTTCGGCGGTGCTGCTGGTGGTACTGGGCCCGGCGGTGTGGGTCAACGTGCTGCATCACGAAACGGCGCTGTTCCCCTACAGCAACCCGGCACTGTTCTCCATGAGCCTGGCCTTCCTCGGCGCCTGGGTGTTCTCGGTTACTGACAGCTCCGAACGCGCCAGCCAGGAACGTGGCCGCTACCTGGCCCAGTTCATCCGTTCCATGACCGGAATCGGCGCCGCCGGCGCCAGCAAGCACTGACTCTCAGGGAAGAACAACCATGTCGGGTAAAACAACAACAATGAACCGCACGCACTTCATTTCGGCCGCCTGGCTGGCGACCCTCGCCCTGCCGATGCCGGCGATGGCAGACTTCATCGGCGACAGCCACGCCCGGCTGGAGCTGCGCAACCACTACCTCAACCGCGACTTCCGCCAAAGCAACGCACCGCAGGCCAAGGCCGAGGAATGGGGCCAGGGCTTTACCGCCAAGCTTGAGTCGGGCTTCACAGAAGGCCCGGTCGGCTTTGGTGTCGACGCCATGGGCCAACTGGGCATCAAGCTCGACTCCAGCCGCGACCGCCGCAATACCGGCCTGCTGCCTTTCGGCCCGAACAGTCATGAACCGGTCGACGACTACAGCGAACTGGGCCTGACCGGCAAGGTGCGGGTGGCCAAGAGCACCCTGCGCCTGGGGACCTTGCAACCGATCCTGCCGGTGGTGGTGTACAACGACACCCGCCTGCTGGCCTCCACCTTCCAGGGTGGCCTGCTCACCAGCCAGGACCTGGCCGGCCTGACCTTCAACGCCGGCCGCCTGACCAAGGCCAACCTGCGTGATTCCTCGGGCCGCGACGACATCGGCTACGGCGCCGCCAGCAGCGACCACCTGGACTTCGGCGGCGGCAGCTACGCCATCACCCCGCAAACCAGCGTCAGCTACTACTACGCCAAGCTCGAAGACATCTACCGCCAGCAGTTCGTCGGCCTGATCGATACCCGCCCGCTGGGCGAAGGCCTGAGCCTGCGCACCGACCTGCGCTACTTCGACAGCCGCAACGACGGCGCCGAGCGTGCCGGCAACATCGACAACCGCAACTTCAACGCCATGTTCACCCTCGGCGTACGGGCCCACAAGTTCACCGCCGCCTGGCAGCAGATGTCCGGCGACAGTGCCTTCCCGTTCGTGAACGGCGGCGACCCGTTCACCGTCAACCTGGTCACCTACAACACCTTCACCCGCGCCGGGCTGGACTCGTGGCAGGTGCGCTATGACTACGACTTCGTCGCCATGGGCATCCCCGGCCTGAGTTTCATGACCCGCTACAACGATGGCCGCCACGCCGAAACCGCCACTGTCAGCAACGGCCGTGAGCGTGAGCGCGACACCGACATCACCTATGTCATCCAGAGCGGCCCGTTCAAGGACGTCAGCCTGCGCTGGCGCAACGTCACCTTCCGTTCCGGCAATGGCCTGACCAACGCTGTGGACGAAAACCGCCTGATCATCGGCTACACCGTGGCGCTGTGGTAACAGCGCCCCCTCTACATTGGAGAACAGCATGTCTGCCGCCCCTACCCTGCAAAGCTTCATCGCCGGCCGCTGGCTTGGCCAGCACGGCGCCCAGGCCCTGCGTAGCGCCCTGGATGGCCACGTCCTGGCCTACAGCCACGAAGAGCGCCCGGATTTCGCCGAGGCCGTGGACTTTGCCCGCGCCCGTGGCCTGGCCACGCTGATGGCCATGGACTTCCAGCAACGCGCTGCCCGCCTTAAGGCACTGGCCCTGTACCTGGCCGAGCGCAAGGAGCAGCTCTACGCCCTGTCCCACCACAGCGGCGCGACCCGTGCCGACAGCTGGATCGACATCGAAGGCGGCAACGCCACGCTGTTCTCCTATGCGGGCATCGGCAGCCGTGAACTGCCGTCGGGCAATCTGGTGCACGAAGGCCCGGCCATCCCGCTGGGCAAGCAAGGCCATTTCGCCGGCAGCCACATCCTGGTGCCGCGCGCCGGCGTGGCGGTGCACATCAACGCCTTCAACTTCCCCATCTGGGGCATGCTGGAGAAGTTCGCGCCGACCTTCCTGGCCGGCATGCCGTGCATCGTCAAGCCTGCGACCTCGACCAGCTACCTGACCGAGGCCGTTGTGCGGCTGATGAATGCATCCGGGCTGTTGCCCGAAGGCAGCCTGCAGCTGGTGATCGGCAGCACCGGCGACCTGCTCGACCGCCTGCAAGGCCAGGACGTGGTGACCTTCACCGGTTCCGCCGACACCGCCGCCAGGTTGCGCGTCACGCCGAACCTGGTGCGCAACTCGGTGCCGTTCACCGCCGAAGCCGATTCGCTCAACTGCGCCATCCTCGGCCCGGACGTGACCCCGGACAGCGAAGAGTTCGACCTGTACATCAAGGAGGTGGTCCGCGAAATGACCACCAAGGCCGGGCAGAAGTGCACCGCCATCCGCCGCGCCATCGTACCGGCCAAACACATCGACGCGGTTGCCACGCGCCTGCGCGAGCGGCTGGCCAAGGTGGTTGTCGGTGACCCGTCGCTGGAAGGCGTGCGCATGGGCGCCCTGGCCTCCCACGACCAGCAGCACGATGTGGCCGAGCGAGTGCGCAGCCTGCTGCGGAGCTGCGACCAGCTGTTCGGTGCCAGCGATGGCTTTGCGCCGCGTGGCGAGGGCGTGGCCGAGGGCGCGTTCTTTGCCCCGACCCTGCTGCAGGCCCGTGACCCGCATGCCGAAGGCGGTGCCCACGATATCGAAGCGTTCGGCCCGGTCAGCACGCTGATGGCCTATGACGACCTCGATGAAGCCCTGGCGCTGGCCGCACGGGGCAAAGGCAGCCTGGTGGCGACCCTGGTCACCGCCGACCGCAGCGTTGCAGCCAAGGCCATTCCAGTGGCTGCCGCCTGGCACGGCCGCCTGCTGGTACTCGACAGCGAAGCGGCCAAGGAATCCACCGGGCATGGCTCGCCATTGCCGCAACTCAAGCACGGCGGCCCGGGCCGCGCTGGTGGTGGTGAAGAGCTGGGTGGCCTGCGTGCCGTCAAGCATTACCTGCAGCGTGCCGCAGTACAGGGTTCGCCGAGCATGCTGACGGCGGTAACCGGCGAATACGTGCGCGGTGGCGAAGTGATCGAAACCGAAGTACACCCGTTCCGCCGCTATTTCGAGCAGTTGCGCATCGGCGAGTCGCTGCTCACCCACCGGCGCACCGTGACCGAAGCCGACCTGGTCAACTTCGGTTGCCTGTCGGGTGACCATTTCTACATGCACTTCGACGAGATCGCCGCCAAGGAATCGCAGTTCGGCAAGCGCATCGCCCACGGCTATTTCGTGTTGTCGGCAGCGGCCGGGCTGTTCGTCTCCCCAGGTGCAGGCCCGGTACTGGCCAACTACGGCCTGGATACCCTGCGTTTCATCAACCCGGTGGGCATCGGCGACACCATCCAGGCGCGCCTGACCTGCAAGCGCAAGATCGACCAGGGCAAGACCAGCCCGCTGGGCCAGCCCCAGGGCGTGGTGGCGTGGGATGTGGAGGTGACCAACCAGCTGGGCGAGCTGGTCGCCAGCTACGACATTCTCACCCTCGTGCTGAAGAAGCCCTGACAGTACCGTTGGTCAGGGGTGGTGGACATCCAACCGACCGCCCCTGGCTGTTGCCGCTCTCATTCAATGAGGGGTGGTCAATGGCTTCGCCTCTCACTCCTGTATTGGGCCCGCCTGATCGCGGGCCTTTTTTTTATCGAGAGCGAGGGTTGCGAGATGAAAGAGTTTACTGCGATGGGTGGCGGCAGCGCACAGGATGACTGGCCGGAGCTCGAGCCGGACCGGCGCAATGACCGGGCAGATGACCCGGATGCCGACCCCAATGTGACTGATGACGAAGAAAACCGCCCGGGCGTGCCGGCCAGCGACCCCGAGTCCGGTGCCTAGACGGCCTGCGCGTACCTGTAGAAGCGGCTTTAGCAGCGAAGAATCCAACGCGGTGCATGGCACCGGCTGCGCCGGTGTTCGCGGGCGCGCCCGCTCCCGCAGGTAGGGCGCACTCCTTGAACTGGTGATGTCCCTGTGGGAGATTGCCCAGCCCTTTGGGCTGCGCTGTCGCGCAGAGAACCAATATCGCTCGTCTGACGCGTCCTTTGTAGGAGCAGCCTTGTGCTGCGAAGAGGCCGGTACAGCCAATAGACAGGCTTCGTCAGCCCCGGCCTCTTCGCAGCACAAGGCTGCTCCTACAGGACCTCGCCGAACCAATGAGTCATGTGTTGTTCTATGAGAGCGGGCATGCCCGCGAAGCAGGCGACACAGTGCTTTGGGCTAGGGATCACATTGTCGCCGCTGGCCCCCCCACCGACTGGTTCGGCTTGCTGCCGGATACCCGCCAGCTCACCGCGGTAATCCCGTAGCGCTCGGCCATCGGCCTGCTGACTTTTCTGATTTTTTCGCGCCCGAACTTCGGAATGATGCCGATGCCCGCATCACAACTTGCCCAATGCCAGGCCTCGGCGTTGTCCAGCGTCTCCAGACGGATGATGAAACTGCGCGGCTTGCCATGCAGTTGGTAATCGATGATGTATAGCTGTGGGCCAGGCATCGCAGGGGCCTCCTCTTCTCCATGGATGACACCCTGATTGATCGGGGTACGGCCAGAAGATTCAAAAAAATGTCGAGCAACAGGTACCAAAGGCCATTGCAGCCCCGGTACACAGGAGGTAGCCGGCACCCGGCACTGCGGGTACCGGGTGCCCAGAAGCACTCAACTCACTGTTGGCGGCCCCCGCCGTGGCTGTTCTGGCCGCCCTTGCGACCGGCCTCCGATGCCCGTTGGCGGTCGTTGGCGAAGTTGCCGCCAGAAGCCTGCCCACCCTTGTGCCCCGCGCGGGAGGCCCGTTCCCGGTCATTGGCAAAATTGCCAGGGTTGGTTTCCTTGGTGCCGCCGCGCTGGCTGGTTCGCTCTTGATCCTGCGCCATGTGGTATCTCCTTGCGATGGATTGGCTGCTCGCATGGATGTTTGCCATGCCTTGGTTCCGAGCCGCCGATCACAGACTTTGCTCAATGGTTTTGCCAGCAACTGACCAACGGCACCAAACGTGTGTCGGCAAAAGGTTTGGGCGGCGGATGCAGGCGGGTCGCACTTTCCTTCGCAAGCAGAGGTCTCAATAGCATGGCGACGGCCTATAATCCCGCCACACACACGCCCGATGATGCTGCTGAGGGCTGAACGTTCCGGTCTGCACAAGGCTCCGTCCATGAAGTCGTCCCCCAAGCAACCTGCCTCGCCCCAGAACCCGGCACTCAGCCCCAGCCACCTGGATTTCCCGGTGGTGGGCATCGGTGCATCGGCAGGCGGCCTGGAAGCGATCTGTACGCTGTTCCGGCAAATGCCCAGCGATTGCGGCATGGCCTTCGTCGTGGTCCTGCACCTGTCCCCCGACCACCAGAGCGTCGCCGACCGCATCATCCAGGAGACCACGCAAATGCCGGTGCGCCAGGTGACCGAGCCGGTGCCCATCGAGCGTAACCATATCTACGTGATTTCACCGGCCAATCGCCTGTCCACCAACGACGGCTACCTGCGGGTGACCCCGGCCAACCGGCGCCGTGGCGACCACGTGGCCATCGACCTGTTCTTCCGTGACCTGGCTGACGTGCACAAGGACCACGCCTTCTGCGTGGTGTTGTCCGGTACCGGTGCCGATGGCGCCGTGGGCCTGTCGCGGATCAAGGAGCAAGGCGGTGTGACCCTGGCGCAGACACCGGACGACGCCCAGTACGACAGCATGCCCCGCGCCGCCATCGAGACCGGCATGGTCGACCTGGTGCTGCCGGCGGCAGAAATGCCGCAGAAGCTGCTGGAGCTGTGGCGCAATGCCCGCCAGGTCCGGCTCCCGGAAATCGAAGACGATACCCTGCCTCCGGCCTTGGGCACCCGTGTCGGCGATGCCCAGGCCAGCGAGCCGATGCTCGAAGAGATCCTGCTGCAGTTGCGCAGCAATACCGGCCACGACTTCCAGCACTACAAGCGCGCCACGGTACTGCGACGCATCGAGCGCCGCCTGCATGTGACCGGCCAGGCAGACCTGGCGGCCTACCTGCATTACCTGGAACAGCACCCAGCGGAATCCCGGGCGTTGCTGGCCGACATGCTGATTGGCGTGACCAATTTCTTCCGCGACCGCGAAGCCTTCGAAGCCTTGGAGCGCCATGTGCTGCCGCAGCTGGTCTGCGAACGCGACCCGGCCGAGGGCGCAGACGAGATACGCGTGTGGTCGGCCGGCTGCTCCACCGGAGAAGAGGCGTACAGCCTGGCCATGCTGGTTTGCGAGCAGCTGGCACTGGAGCAGCGCTCGCACAAGGTGCAGGTTTTCGCCACCGACCTGGACGAACGCGCCATCGGCATCGCCCGCAGTGGCTCATACCCCGAGGCGATCGTCACCGACGTGCCGCCAAGCCGGCTGCGCCAGTTCTTCCTCAAGGAAGACCAGCATTACCGGGTGCGCAAAGAGGTTCGCGAAAAGGTGCTGTTCGCCCGGCACAACCTGCTGTCGGACCCACCGTTCTCGCAGATCGACCTGATTGTCTGCCGTAACCTGCTGATCTACCTGGACCGCGAGGTGCAGCGTGACATCCTGCAGATGTTCCACTTTGCCCTGCGCCCGGGTGGCTACCTGTTCCTCGGTTCGTCGGAGTCGGCCGACGTGGCCAATGAACTGTTCGCCCCGGTGGACAAGCGCAATCGCATTTTCCGCGCACTCGATGCCAGCAATACCGGCCGCCGTTCCGGCCGTCAGCTGCCCGGCACTTCTGCCGCCGGCAGGCCCCCGGAAGCGCTGGCCAAGGCCAAGCCGGGGCGCAAGCCATCGTTCGCCGACCTGCACTACCGCGCCCTGGCGCGTCGCATGCCGCCCAGCCTGATCGTCGATATCGATGGCAATATCCTGCACATGAGCGAAGGCGTGGGGCGTTTCCTGCAAGTGGCCGGTGGCGAACCGAGCCGCAGCTTGCTCAACCTGGTGCTGCCGCCCCTGCGCCTGGCCCTGCGCAGCACCTTGTTCCAGGCGCGCCAGGGGACCGAGGCGGTCACCTCGCGCCCTGTCGACCTGGCGGAAACCATGGGCAAGCTGCAGGTGGAAATCACCGTGCAGCCATACAGAGACGACCTCAGCGGTAGCGATTGCCTGCTGGTGGTATTCGAGGAGCGCGCGCCTGATCCGTCCCTGCCGATGCCTGGTGTCATCCGCCAGACCGACAGCATGGTCTTGCACAACCTCGAGCGCGAACTGCAGCGTACCCGCCTGCAACTGCAGGAAACCATCGAGCAGTCAGAGGTCTCCAGCGAGGAACTGACGGCTTCCAACGAAGAGATGCAGGCCATCAACGAGGAGTTGCGGTCGGCCAGCGAAGAGCTGGAAACCAGCAAGGAAGAGCTGCAGTCGATCAATGAGGAGTTGCTCACGGTCAACTACGAGCTGAAGAACAAGGTCGAGGAAACCGACAAGGTCAACGACTACCTCAGCAACCTGATCGCCTGCACCGAGATCGCCACGGTGTTCGTCGACCGCAACTTGCATATCCGTTGGTTCACGCCGCGCGCCACCGACCTGTTCAACATGCTGCCGGTCGATACCGGCCGTTCCCTGCTCGACATCACCCACCGCCTGGATTACCCGGCACTTGCCGACGATGCCCGCGCCGTGGCTCAGGGCGAGGCCATCATCGAGCGTGAAATCGGCGGCCAGGGCGATCACTGGTACCTGGCACGCCTGCTGCCCTACCGCTCCAGCGAGCAGAAAATCGACGGCACGGTGCTGACCTTCATCGACATCAGTAGCAGCCATGCCGCCGAAGAGCGCGTGCGCCTGGGCGAAGAGCGCCTGAGCAAGCAGCTGGCCGAGACGCAGAGTACCAGCCACATGAAGGACGAGTTCTTCGCCGTCATGTCCCATGAACTCAAGCACCCGCTCAACCTGATACAGCTCAATGCCGAAATCCTGCGCCGCCTGCCGTCGCTGCGGAACATCAGTGCAGCGAGCAAAGCCGTGGGTACCATCTGCGACGCGGTAACCAGCCAGGCGCGGATCATCGACGACCTGCTGGATGTGGCGCGCATTCGGACCGGCAAGCTTAAGCTCAAGACCGGACCTGTGGATCTGCTCGCCCTCCTGCAGGGCATCCACGATGTGGTGGTGAGCGAGCAACACCCCTGCCCGGTTCGCCTGGAGCTGCCCGCCGACACCCTGCCGGTGATGATCGAAGGTGACGTGACCCGCCTGGAGCAGATCATCTGGAACCTGCTCAACAACGCGCTGAAGTTCAGCCCGGCGGGCAATGAGATACGCCTGGTGCTGAGCCACGACGAAGACCACGCGCGGCTGCAGGTGATCGACCATGGCGTAGGCCTGAGCCACGACAGCCTCGAGCACATCTTCGACCTGTTCAGCCAGGCTACGCCGCAACAGGCCAGCCACAGCCGCGAGGGCCTGGGCATCGGCCTGTCGCTGGTACGGCAACTGGTCGAGGCCCATGGCGGTACCGTACGCGCCAAGTCACCGGGGCTTGGCCTGGGCTGCACCTTTGAGGTCACCCTGCCACTTTGCGATACGCAACTCCCGCAGCGTGAGCAAGGCTCGGAGCCACTGAGCGAGGGCCGCCTTAATGGAATTCGCGTGTTGCTGGTGGACGATTCCGTAGAAGTGCTGGCGGTAATGCAGGAGCTGCTGGAAATGGAGAGCGCCACTGTCAATGCCTTCAGCAAGCCGCGTGAGGCCCTGGACGCCGCTGCGGGTGAGGAATACGACATCATCCTGTCCGACATCGGCATGCCGGTGATGGACGGCCATGCGTTGATCAAGGCCCTGCGTGGCTACGTGCACCTGCGCCATACCCCGGCCATCGCCCTGACCGGTTATGGCGCCAGTGCCGACCAGTACAAGTCGCGCCAGTCGGGCTTCGATCGGCACCTGAGCAAGCCGGTGGGCTATGACGAGCTGGTGGAGGCCATCGAGGCGCTAAGCGGCTCGGTGCCCTACTGACCGTTGGTCGCTTTCAACGCAACGTTCATTGCCGCCGGGGGCCGAATCTACATGGAATGAGGGATTCGCCCGGGAGCCTGAATGAAACCAGTCAAGCATCGCGCAACGATCATCTGTCGGCATGGCAAACAAACCCATAAATGGCTGTGGGTGAGAAAGCCCAACGCCGCCTGGACCCTGCCCGGCGGCAAGATAGAGCCCGGCGAGACGCCGGTGCAGGCAGCGGAGCGTGAATTGCTTGAGGAAACCGGGTTGCAGGCAGAATCGCTGACCTTGTTGATGCGCCATGAAGCGGCAGAGCGCATGCATTATGTGTTCGAGGCGGAGTTCGCCGACGCCCCGCATCCCAAGGCGCTGCATGAAATTGCCGATTGCCGGTTCGCTCACCCGGACCAGGTGCCCATGCTCAAGGACGAAATCAAGCTGCTGATACGCTCATTGCTGGCGTGTGACCGGGCAATGGCAGCGTCGGTCAGATAGATCTTCTTGACCTGTGCCGGCCCTTTCGCGGGTGAACCCGCGAAAGGGCCGGCACAGGAATCAGCTAGGCATGCACACTCCACTGACAAGCCTCCGCCTCGATCGGCATCTCGTCTATGGCATGGATCATCCCGTTCGCCAATGCCTCCCGGGGCCCGAGTATCCGCGGGTACGCCATCAGATACCGTGGTACATCCAGCACCTCGTCCGCCCCTTCGGTCCGCTCGGCGACGATTTGCGCGTACAGCCGCAGGTCATAATCCAGGCTCATCGCGTATTCAGCCATGCGTGAGTGGTCGACCGAGCCATGCAAGGTCCAGTGGAAAGGATGAAACAGGAACTTGCTGTAACTGCATGCCGTGCGCCGTTCCCCGGCCAGGAAGATGATGTTGCCCATGGATTCCACCGTGCCCAGGTTGTGGGTATGCACCTCGACCGGTAACGCCCGCAGAAAGTTGTACAAGGTAAACCCGTAGCTGCACTCTCCGCCCATGGTGGCGATGTTCAGTTGCAGGACGTCGGCGCCCTGCTGCAACGCCCGCGAACAGGTGTTGATCAGGTTGCCGCAGGTGGATGAATTGATAGGCCCGGTGAAGTGGACGATATGTCTGGCCATGCTTGCCTCCAGGGTTGGCAGGTCATTCCTTGGTTGAATGCGCATCGTCACCCTGCCCGGCCATCTGCCGGTATTGCTTGCGCAGGGCATGCAGCTCGGCCGGATCCATGTCCTCAAGGTCCAGCAGCGCCTTGTGCGCCTTTTGGGTGGTGCGCAACAGCTCATCGATCTTGATGTGCAGTTCGTCGTTGTCGCGGTTCTGGGTGTTCTGGATCAGGAACACCATGAGGAAGGTGATGATGGTGGTCGAGGTGTTGATCACCAGTTGCCAGGTGTCGTTGAAGCCGAACAGCGGCCCGGTCACTGCCCAGATCAGGATCAGCAGGCAGGCGATGCCAAAGGTCAGCGGGCGGCCGGCCCAATTGGCCAGCCATTGGGCGAAACGGTCGAATTTCATCCTGGTGCCCTTCCTCGTAGCAGGTATGCGGTGGAAACGCCGCGGGCCGCAAAGTTCCGCGCCGCATCAGCCTTTTCCGTTGGTCAACCGTGCTGAACCCTGGCCGCTGTTCACCAGTCGCACCTTCAGAGTGACCGAACAAGGACTGGCAATGAGGAAGGCAGCGTGAGCGATATCCGCATCGGCATCTCCGGTTGGCGCTACGGCCCGTGGCGCAAGGATTTTTACCCGAAGGGCCTACCCCAGGACGACGAACTGGCGTTCGCTTCGCGGGCGGTCAACAGCATTGAAATCAACGGCTCGTTCTACAGCCTGCAAACACCCGAACGCTACCAGGGCTGGCATGACCAGACGCCGCCCGGCTTCGTGTTCGCGGTAAAAGCCCCGCGCTACATCACCCATGTACGCCGGCTCAAGGACATTGAAGAAGCAGTAGCGAATTTTTTCGCTTCCGGGCCGCTGCTGCTCGGCAAGAAGCTCGGGCCATTCCTCTGGCAGTTTCCACCCAACATGAAGTTCGACGAGGCCCGCTTCGCCCGTTTTCTCGAACTGTTGCCGCACAGTCGCAAGGCTGCCCGCGAATGCGCGCAGGGGTGTGCGCAACAACTGCGGGACAACGGCAGCACCGATATCAAGGGCAACGCTCGGCTGCGCCACGCTGTGGAGATTCGCAACGAAAGCTTTTTGTGCGAAGCCTTCATCAAGCTGCTGCGCAAGCACCGGGTAGCGCTGGTCGTGGCCGACAGCGCCGGGAAATGGCCGTATGTCGAAGACCTTACCGCCGACTTCGTGTACATGCGCCTGCATGGCGATGTCGAGCTGTACAGCAGTGGCTATACCGCCCAGGCGCTGCGGCGCTGGAAGCAGCGCATCCAGCACTGGAGCCAGGGCCGCCAGGCCGACGATGCCCAGCTGGTGGTGCAAGGCCCGCCACCACGGCGCGCTGCCCGGGACGTCTACTGCTATTTCGACAACGACCAGAAAGTCCATGCGCCTTATGACGCCCGGCGCCTGTTGCAGAAGCTGTCGCTGGACCATGAACTGATGACCGAGCCTGGCGTGGTGCCGGAGGTGCCCCTGTGAACAGGACCCTGCCTGCGCCGCACGGCATCATCGACAAGATCACCGCCGTGCGTCGGCTGAATGTGCTGACGTTGAACGTGCACAAGGGTTTCACCTTCTTCAACCGGCGCTTCATCCTGCCCGAGTTGCGCGAAGCCGTGCGCGCCACCGGCGCCGACCTGGTGTTCCTGCAGGAAGTGCACGGCAGCCACCAGCAACATGCCCTGCGCCACCCGGCCTGGCCAGATACGCCGCAGTACGAGTTCCTGGCCGACAGCATGTGGCCGCAGTTCGCCTACGGCCGCAATGCGGTGTACCCCCATGGGGACCACGGCAACGCGCTGCTGTCGAAATTCCCCATCAGCCGCTTCGACAACCTGGACGTCTCGGTGCAGGGCAACGAACAGCGCGGGCTGCTGCACTGCCAGCTGGAGGTGCCGGGCCATGACCAGGTACATGCGGTGTGCGTGCACCTCGGCCTGCGCGAGGCCCACCGGCAACGCCAGGTAAAGCTGCTGCTGGACCTGCTCGACAGCCTGCCGCCCAAGGCGCCGGTAATCATCGCCGGCGATTTCAACGATTGGCGGCTGAAGGCCGATGCCGTGCTGAGCGAACACCTGGTAGAGGCCTTCGGCGAACATTTCGGCACCCCGGCGCGCAGTTTTCCGGCGCGTCTGCCGCTGTTGCGCCTGGACCGCATCTACCTGCGCAATGCCATGCCCGGCACGGCCCAGGTGCTGTCGAAGTACCCGTGGTCGCACCTTTCCGACCACGCCCCTCTGGCTGCGGAGATCAAACTGTGAACCGACCCTGGGTAGACGGCAACAGCGTGCAGTTGCTGATCAATGGCGAGCAATACTACCCTCGCGTGTTCGAGGCCATGGCCCAGGCACGGGAGGAAATCCTGCTGGAGACCTTCATCATTTTCGATGACAAGGTTGGCCAGCAATTGCAGCAGGTGCTGATCGATGCCGCCCAACGCGGCGTACGTGTCGAAGTGGCCGTGGATGGCTATGGCACGGCCGACCTGCCCGACTCCTTCATTGCGGCCATGACCGATGCCGGGGTCAGTTTCCACGCCTTCGACCCGCAGCCGCGGCTGGTGGGCATGCGCACCAACCTGTTCCGGCGCCTGCACCGCAAGATCGTGGTCGTCGATGGCGAGCGGGCCTTCATTGGCGGCATCAACTACAGCGCCGACCACCTGGGCGACTTTGGTGCCATGGCCAAGCAGGACTATGCCGTGGAAGTCGCCGGCCCGGTGGTGGCGCAGGTGCATGCCGCCAGCAAGCGCCTGATGTCGCCGGTGCTGCAGCCGCCCAGCGCGGTACGGCCGCTGACCGAGCCTGCCGGTACCTGCAGCGCCGTGCTGGTCGAGCGCGACAACGGGGTGCGCAGCACCGATATCGAAGCCCACTACCTGCAGGCGTTTCGCAGCGCCCGGCAGCGCATCGTGGTGGCCAACGCGTATTTCTTCCCGGGCTACCGGTTGATGCGTGAACTGCGCAATGCGTCCCGGCGTGGCGTGGAGGTGCGGCTGATCCTGCAGGGCCAGCCAGACATGCGCTGGGTGCGGGCGCTGTCGCGGCTGTTGTACAACTACCTGCTGCGCGATGGTGTGGCAATTCACGAGTATTGCCAGCGGCCGCTGCACGGCAAGGTGGCGCTGGTGGACGATGAGTGGGCCACGGTCGGCTCCAGCAACCTGGACCCGCTCAGCCTGTCGTTCAACCTGGAAGCGAACCTGTTCATCCGTGATCGCGCCTTCAACCAGCAGCTCAACCAGCACCTGCAGCAGCTGGCCCGCGAACAATGCAAGCCGGTTACCCTGGAACGCATGGTTCGCGGCTACTGGTGGCGGGCGCCGCTGATATTCGTGTGCTTCCACGTGATCCGCCATTTCCCGCGGATTGCCGGCTGGTTCCCGGCGCACCGCCAGCACCTGCGCTCGGTGCAGCCGGAGGCCGAGGCACAGGGTGACTACCACGAGGGCCAAACCTGATGGCGCGTAAGAACTGGCAAACCTGGGGCAAGCGGCTGTTCACCCTGGCATTCCTGATCCTGATCCCTGCGCTGTTGTACCTGCTGGCGCGCAACCTGGACTGGAACGAGGTGCGCCAGTCGTTGCTGGCCTACAAGCCCGGCACCCTGGCCATAGGCCTGGCGCTGGCCGGGTGCAGTTACCTGACGTTCGCCAGCTACGACCTGCTGGCCCGGGCCTACACCGGCCACCACCTGCCGGCACGCCAGGTTTTGCCAGTGGCTTTCGTGTGCTATGCCTTCAACCTCAACTTCACCACCTGGGTGGGTGGCGTTGCCTTGCGCTACCGGCTGTACAGCCGCCTGGGCCTGGACACGGCTACCATCACCCGCATCCTCACCCTGGGCCTGCTGACCAACTGGATGGGCTACATGCTGCTGGCTGGCACCGTGTTCGCCTTGCGCCTGGTCGAGCTGCCCGCCAACTGGGCGGTCGGTGCCAGCGGCCTGCAACTGATCGGCGTGGTGTTGCTGGCGATTGCCGCTGGCTACCTGCTGGCCTGTGGCTTCGCCAAAAAGCGCACCTGGCGCTGGCGCGACCATGAGGTAACGCTGCCGTCGCTGCGCCTGGCGCTGTGCCAGGTTGTACTGGGTGCCAGCAACTGGGCGCTGATGGCGCTGCTGATCTTCTGGTTGCTGCCTGGCGAAGCCTTTTACCCGTCGATTCTTGGCATCCTGCTGATCAGCTGCGTTGCTGGTGTGGTTGCGCATATCCCGGCCGGGCTGGGTGTGCTGGAAACGGTGTTCCTGGCCCTGCTGCATGGGCAGCTTGCCCAGGGCACGCTGGTGGCGGCCCTGCTGGGCTACCGCACGCTGTACTACCTGGTGCCGCTGTTGCTGGCGGTGCTTGTCTACCTGATCCTCGAGAAACGCGCCAAGGCCATGCGCCGGCGCGACAAGCCTGCCTAGGCCTGACAAGGGCCATTGGCCCGGGAGGTGGCAAATGCGTAGCGCTGTCTTGAAGCCGATGTTGATACTGATGATGGCCAGCCTGCTCAGCGGCCAGGCCCTGGCCGAAGCTTGCAACGTGCTCACTCGCTCCTCCAGCGAGGCGGTAACGCCGGTGGAGCGACACAGCTGCTACAGCTACAGCAACCTGCCCGCCGAAGCGATCAACTGGTCGTGCAGCAATGAGAGCAAGGACATGCTCAACAGCGAAAAGCACAAGGTCGCGCGCTGTGCCGATGGCAGCGTTGGCAGTTGCATCGCGCCATTGACCCAGGAGGCATTGGCCAACCCCAAGGCAACTGGCGGTGACAAGCCGGCGTTGCCCAAGGATGCGCGGGTGATCACCTACTACTACGACACTCCCAGCCTGGGCCAGGCCCGCACCGATTGCGAGCGTAGCAACGGCATCTGGCAGACTCACTGATTCTGCAGGCTTGGCGCGTGTTTTGTAGGAGCGGCCTTGTGTCGCGAAAGGGCCGCAAAGCGGCCCCGGCAATTTTCCGTGCGAAGCTGAAATTCTGGGGCCGCCTCGCGGCCCGTTCGCGACACAAGGCCGCTCCTACAGGATCATCACCGCCCCATAGACCTATGCAGAACCTATGAGACGGCGATGTTTCAGGGCGAAATCGGGTCACTCGCCGGGAAGGTCTCGTCCAGCGCATTGTCCACGGCGCTTTCCTTGGTTTTTTCCCCGCAGTGGCAATCCGGCATCCGGCACGGCTCGCCATTGCGATGCCCGTTGGCACAGGCCTCGCAGCAATACACCTTGCCTTCGAGCCGCAAGGCATTGGCATCCACGGTGCAGGAACAATCTGCACAGGCACAACGCAACTCGTTCATGGCTTGCTCTCCTCGTCATCGATCACATCGTCGGTCCACGGTTCGCCATCAAGCGGTGCGGAGCGGGCCAGTTCGGCTTCGTCCAGGCCTATGCCGCCGCCAATCTCATTGGCCTCTACCCGCCTAAGGGTCTTGTCTGCAGGGCCACCGCTGCCACCGGGTTCGTGCGGGTCACGGGCACCGGTCTCGTCCAGCAAGGTGTCCGGGCTCAGGTCGTCGTAGGTGACGTTGTCCTCGTGCAGGCTGTCGCTCAACGCCTCGCCGCCAGTCATGCCGCTTTCGGCCACGCGCCGGGGCGGGAACTCGCGGGCCACGTCCGCGGCCGGTCGCTCGTCACCCGCACGCCCCTCGCGCTCGTCCAGGCGCTCGTCGAAGTCCAGTTCATGCACGCTGCCCATGCGGTCTTCGGTGTCGTCGATTTCAGTGGGGGTATAGGGCTTCGGTTTATCTGTTCGGGCCATGTGCGTTCTCCGTCAGGTGGCTTCATTCGGTCGACTGCACTTGCTGTTTGAAGATTCAGAGTTTTTTTGAACTACCGCCCGGGCCGTTGCCTCCCAGATTAGAGACTGCGAACCGCCCGGAGCCCGCCATGGCCAAGCCCCTGCAGGAATATGCGCGCAAGCGCGACTTCAATGCCACGCCCGAGCCCAGCGGCAAGCGCAGCCGTGGCAAGCGGGCCCACGGGCTGCAGTTCTGCATCCAGAAGCACGATGCCAGCCACCTGCACTACGACTTCCGCCTGGAACTCGATGGCACGCTGAAAAGCTGGGCCATCCCCAAAGGGCCGTCGCTGGACCCCAAGGTGCGCCGCCTGGCCGTGCACGTGGAGGACCACCCGCTGGACTACGCCGACTTCGAAGGCCATATCCCCGAAGGCCATTACGGCGCGGGCGACGTGATCGTCTGGGACCGGGGCATCTGGGAGCCCGAAGGTGATGCGCGTGAGGCCTATGCCAAGGGCAAACTGCGTTTCCGCCTGCAAGGCGAAAAGCTCGGCGGTGTATGGAACCTGTTCCGCACCCACCTGGCCGGCAAGAAGGAGCAGTGGATGCTGGTCAAGTCGCACGACGGCCTGGCGCGCAGCGAAGCCGACTACAGCATCGTCGACGCCCAGCCCGACAGCGTGCTCAGCGACCGCACGCTGGTGCCGCGCAAGCCCGCAGCAAAAAAGGCCGCCGCGGCACGTCGCAAAGCCGCCAGCAAAGGCCGGAAGGTGCCGTTGCCGGCGCAGCTGCAGCCACAACTGGCGACCTTGGTCGACTCCCCGCCCAGTGGCGACTGGCGCTACGAGGTCAAGTTCGACGGTTACCGCATCCTTGCCCGCATCGACGGTGATGACGTGCGCCTGTTCACCCGCAATGGCCATGACTGGAGCGGCAAGATGCCCAGGCAGGTTGCCGCTTTGCGTGCGCTGGGCCTCGATTCGGCCTGGCTCGATGGCGAGGTGGTGGTGGCTGGCGAAAACGGCGCGGCGGACTTCCAGGCGCTGCAGAACGCTTTCGACACCGAGCATGACGAGCACATCACCTATTACCTGTTCGACCTGCCCTTCCTGGGCGGCCAGGACCTGCGCCAGTTACCGCTGCAGGACCGGCGCGACACCTTGCAGCGCCTGCTGGAGCACAACGAATCGGACGTGCTCAAGTACTCCGACGATTTTGACCAGCCCGTCGAGTCCCTGCTCGACAGCGCCTGCCGGCTGCAACTCGAAGGCCTGATCGGCAAGCGCGTCGACAGCCCCTACAGCGGCCGCCGCAGCCCTGACTGGATCAAGCTCAAGTGCAAGCAGCGCCAGGAGTTCGTGATCGTCGGCTACACCGACCCCAAAGGCAGCCGCAGCGGCTTTGGTGCCCTGCTGCTGGCCTTGCACGACAACGAGAGCGGCGAGTTGCGCTATGCCGGCAAGGTCGGCACCGGCTTCAGTGCAACCACGCTGGCCAGCATCCATGCCCGGCTGAAACCGTTGGAAATCGCCAGGCCGGCCCTTCCCAACCCGCCCACCGGGGCCGAAGCCCGGGGCGTGCACTGGCTGAAACCGCAACTGCTGGCCGAAGTCGCCTACGCCCAGATGACCCGTGACGGCATCGTGCGCCACTCAGTGTTTCACGGCCTGCGTGATGACAAACCGGCTACCGCCATCGACCTGGAGCGCAGCATGCCCGCCAAGACCCTGCCCAAGCGCAAGCAGGCCAAGGCCCCCGAGGCCTTGGGCGAGCTGCGCCTGACCCACCCCGAGCGGGTGGTCGACGCCACCAGCGGCGTTACCAAGCGCGAGGTCGCCGAGTACTACGCCGCCGTCAGCCAGTGGATACTGCCCCAGCTCGAGCACCGCCCGGTGGCGCTGGTGCGCGCGCCGGATGGCCTGGCCGGGGAGCTGTTCTTCCAGAAGAACGCCGGCCAACTGCATCTGCCCAACGTGCTCAGCTACGACAAGGCCGAGGCCGGCCAGGCGGCGATGGTCGTCAACCGCGCCGACACCTTGCTGGGTGCCGTGCAGATGAACATGATCGAGCTGCACACCTGGAACGCCACCGACAAGGACTTCGACAAGCCCGACCGCTTCGTCCTCGACCTCGACCCGGACCCGGCGCTGCCGTGGAAGGCCATGCTCGAAGCCACCCAACTGGCCCTGACGCTGCTGGATGAACTGGGCTTGAAGGTGTTTCTCAAGACCAGTGGCGGCAAAGGCATGCACCTGGTCGTGCCCCTGACCCGGCGGGCCAGCTGGGATGAAGTCAAGGCGTTCAGCCACGGCATCGTCGATTACCTGGCCAGGCTGTTCCCCGACAGGCTCAGTGCCGTGTCCGGGCCCAAGAATCGCATCGGGCGCATCTTCATCGACTACCTGCGCAACGGCAAGGGCGCGACCACCGCCTGCGCCTATACCCTGCGCGCCCGCGAAGGCCTGCCGGTATCCGTGCCGATCTGGCGCGAGGAACTGCCGCAACTCAAGGGCGCCAACCAGTGGAACATCGGCAACGTGCTTGAACGCCTGGGTGATGTGGACGACCCCTGGGCCGATTATGGCAAGACCAGGCAATCGATCACCGTGGGCATGCGCAAGCAGCTGGGGCTGGCCTGATGACGGCTTGCCTGCAGCGCCACGCCCGCAATGCCTCACCAAGGAGCCGAGCCCATGAGCATCGTCCAGGATTTTGACCTGACCAACCTTGATCGCCTGTTGCGAGCCTTCGGCGAGCGGCAGCAACCGCTCAACCTCGATACCCAGTTGCCGCAGCTGATTCAGGCACTGCAAGCCGACCACCTCGACCTGCTGCCCCTGCCCGGCCAGGGCAATACGCTACGGCGCTGGCAAACCCTCGCCCGGGTGGCAGGCTGTGACCTGGCCTTGGCCAAGCTGTACGAGGGCCACACCGACGCGTTGGCGATCCTTGCCGAATGCGCGGCTGCACACCACGCTGCCGAGGGTATATGGGGCGTGTGGGCCGCCGAACCGCCGGATTCCCGCGCCTGCATTGTCGCCCGTGATGGCGACCAGGTTCGCCTGGAGGGTCGCAAGGCCTGGTGTTCGGGCGCACTGCAGATCGACCGGGCGCTGATCACGGCCTGGGACCAGCATGACCAACCCCAGCTGGTGGCCATCGAACTGTCCCATCCCAGCCAGGGCCTTGTCATAGACCGCTGGCAGGCCATCGGCATGGCCACCACCGCCAGTGTCGAAGTCGAGTTCAACCACACCCCTGGCATCGCCATCGGCCGCCCCGGGCAATACCTGTCACGCCCCGGCTTCTGGCATGGCGGTGCTGGCATTGCAGCCTGCTGGTACGGCGCCGCCGAGGCATTGGCCGATTACCTGCGCGAACACTGCCGCAACCCCCGCCCCGACCCACATGCCGACGCTCACCTGGGCGCGGTCGATGCCGCCTTGTACGGCGCCAGGGCGGCACTGCGCGAATGCGCGGCATGGATCGACCGCCAGCCAGGCGCAGACGCCAGCTTCGAAGTGCGCCGCACCCGCGCCCAGGTGGAACAGGCCGTTGAACAGGTGATCCACCACGTTGGCCGGGCGCTGGGCGCCACTCCTTTCTGCCGTGACAACCACTTTGCCCGGCTGAGTGCCGACTTGCCGGTGTTCCTGCGCCAGAGCCATGCCGAGCGCGACCTGGCGGCGCTCGGGGAGCAATTGGCAAAACAGCCGGCGGGAGTCTGGCAACTATGAGCGAGAACCTGATCCAGGCGAACAGCGGTACACCGTGGGCGGACTGGCAGCAGGCCGCGCACCTGGCCAGGGCCACCTGGATCACCCCTCAGCAATTGTGCCCGCCGGGCCGCCGCCTGGTGCTGCTGGCACCGCACCCCGATGACGAGATTCTCATGGCCGGCGGGCTGCTGGCGGGCTTTCATGGCCGGGAAGACGACCTGGTGTTGATCTCCGCCACCGATGGTGAAGCCAGCCACCCTGGCTCTACCCACTGGAGCGAACACCGCCTGCGCCGGCAAAGGCCACTGGAGAGCCGCCATGCCCTGCAACAGCTTGACCTAGACCTCGGCCGCCTGGACTGGCGGCGGCTCCACCTCAAGGATGGCGCGTTGCCACGTGACGAGGCCTTTCTGCTCAACCACCTGAGCCAGTTGCTCAGGCCTGACGACCTGCTGATGGCCACCTGGAGCGGCGATGGCCACTGTGACCACGAAGCAGTAGGCCGGGCTGCCGCGCAGGCGGCCCGGATGCGCAAGGCGCAATGCCTGGAGGTACCCGTGTGGGCGTGGCACTGGGCACGACCGGACGACCCGCGTCTGCCGTGGCCGCGTGCCCACCGCATTCAGCTGGACGAGGCCAGCCTGGCCCGCAAGCGCAAGGCCCTGGCCGCCCATGTCAGCCAACTCGAACCGGACGGCCAGTGCCCGCCCGTACTGCCGCCGAACTTGCTGGATTGTCTGCTGCAACCTTTCGAACTGGTGTTCCTGTAAAAGGAGTTGTCATGAGCCTCGACCCACAGTATTTCGCCGACCTGTACGCCACCAGTGAAGACCCTTGGGCCTTTCGCACCCGCTGGTACGAAAAGCGCAAGCGCGAGCTGGTCATGGCCTGCCTGCCGCGCCAGTGCTACCAGCGCGTGTTCGAGCCCGCTTGCGCCAATGGCGAGCTCAGCGCCTTGCTGGCCGAGCGTTGTGCCAACCTGGTGTGCCAGGACCTGGACCCTACTGCGGTAGCGCTGGCCGGTGAACGCTTGGCTGGGCTGCGCAATGTCTCGGTGGAACTGGCGCGGCTGCCGGCGGACTGGCCAGGTGGGCGTTTCGACCTGATCGTGCTGAGCGAGGTGGGTTACTACCTCGACCCGACCGACTGGTTGCAGGTGATCGAACAGTCGGTGGCCAGCCTGACCTACGACGGCGGGCTGCTGGCCTGCCACTGGAAGCATCCCATCGCCGGCTGCCCGCAGGACGGGCGTGAAGTGCACCGCATGCTGGCCCGTCACCTTCCGCTGTATCTGCAGTTCCAGCATGACGAGGCGGACTTCTTGCTGGAGTACTGGTCCTCTCAGCCCAGCGTGGTCGACCTCGATGAGACCTGCCCATGATTGCCGTGGTGATCCCGGCCCACAACGAGGCCCGGCGCCTTGGGCGCTGCCTGCGGGCAGTACTGGCTGCCGCCCTGCAGGCGCAGCAGGCGGGGCACCAGGTGGAGGTGCTGGTGGTGCTGGACCGCTGCAGCGATGGCAGCGCCGCCGTGGCAAGGCGGTTCGGTGTACAGGTGCTGACCGTGGATGCCGGCAACGTCGGTATGGCCCGCCGGGTGGGCGCGGCATACATGCTCGAGCGCGGCGCGCAGTGGCTGGCGTGCACCGATGCCGACAGCCGGGTGCCGGCGCACTGGCTGCTGTCGCAACTGGCCTGCAGGGCCGAGGTAGTGTGCGGCACGGTGCACGTCGAGTACTGGCAACCCTGGCAGACAGCGGCCTTGCGCAAGCTGTACCACAGCCGTTACCAGGCACATGAAGGGCATCGGCATGTGCATGGGGCCAATCTGGGTGTGTGTGCCGACGCCTATGATCGTGTGGGCGGCTTCCAGCCACTGGCGGCGCATGAGGATGTGCAATTGGTCAGCGACCTGCAGGCCAGTGGTGCGCAGATCGTATGGACCGCCAGGCACAGCGTGGCCACCAGCAGCCGGCGCGACAGCCGCGCCCGCGAAGGGTTTGGTGATTATCTGGCGGGGTTGCAGACACAGGTTTGAGGAGGCTTGTGTTTGACTCTTGGTTCAGCAGTTTCTGTAGGAGCAGCCTTGTGCTGCGAAGAGGCCGGTCCTGACAAAGCCTTTCTATTGCTTGTACCGGCCTCTTCGCAGCACAAGGCTGCTCCTACAAAGGACGCTTCAAACGAGCGATATTTGTTCTCCGCGCGACAGCGCGGCCCCAAAGGGCTGGGCAATTTCCCACCCAGTGCAAGCGCAACGGAATCACGACGCCTTGCGTGTCTTCTTCGCCGGCTTCTTGCCACCGAGGCTGCGCTTGAGCAGTTCGGTGAGGTCGAGGATGTCTGCGCCTTTCCCTGCTTCCGTCGCCTCGCCCTTCTCCACGGTCTCGATCTTGCCCTTGCTGGCCTTTTCTTCCACCAGGTCCATGATGGTCTGGCGGAAGGCATCGTGGTAATCCGCAGGCTTCCACTGCCCGCTCATGTCCTCGACCAACCGCTTGGCCATGTCCAGTTCGCGCTTGTCCACCTTGGCCTCGGTGACGCTGCTGTCCAGCTCCAGCGTTTCCAGCCCACGCACTTCTTCAGGCCAGCGCAAGGTGATCATCACCAGCGCATCATCCAGCGGCCGCAGCAACGCCAGGTGCTGGCGGGTGTGCAGCACTACCGTGGCCAGCGCCACCTTGCCGGTCTTCGCCAGGGTTTCGCGCAGCAAGGCGTATACCTTGCCGCCACGGCGGTCGGGGGTAAGGTAATACGGCGTGTCGAAGTGCTGCAGCGGGATCTCGCCAGCCTCCACGAAGGAGAAGATATCGATCGTCTGGGTCGCCTCGGGCCGGGCCTTGCGGATTTCCTCCTCGCTGATCACCACATAGCGGCCCTTCTCGAATTCGACGCCCTTGACGATGTTGTCCTTGTCGATTTCCTTGCCAGTGACCTTGTTCACCCGCTTGTAGCCGACCGGCTCCATGCTGCGCTTGTCGAGCCAGTCGAAATCGACCCGCTCGGTTCGCACCGCGGTATTGAGGGCCACGGGGATATGCACGAGACCGAAACTGATGGCGCCTTTCCAGATTGCCCTAGCCATTGAAGGTGCTCCCAGGGTTGCCTGCCAATACCTGAATCGACTGCAACGGGCGGCGAAGGTTTAGCCGCCCCGCCCTACGGCAGCGGGTTGCCGCCGGTCACGCCGAACACCTCGCCGGTGATGTAGCTGGACTCCTGGCTGGCCAGCAACACATACACCGGCGCACACTCGGCGGGTTGCCCCGGTCGCTTCATCGGCGTTTGTGCGCCGAACTCGGGAATTTTCTCCGGCGGTTGGCCGCCACTGGGCTGCAACACGGTCCAGATGGGCCCCGGGGCCACGGCATTGACCCTGATGCCGCGCTCGATCACCTGCTTGGCCAAGGCCTTGGTGAAGGCGACGATCGCGGCCTTGGTGATGGCATAGTCGAGCAAGGTGGCCGAAGGCTGGTAGGACTGGATCGAGGCGGTATTGATGATGGTCGCCCCCGCCGGCATCAGCGGCACGGCCGCCTGGCACAGCCAGAACAGCGCGTAGACGTTGGTTTTCAGGGTGTGGTCGAACTGCTCGTGGCTGATCTGGCTGATGTCCTTGCGCGCCTCCTGCTTGCCGGCGACGTTGACCAGGATGTCCAGCCCGCCAAGTTGCTCATGGGCCTGGTCGACCAGCTCCTTGCAGAACTGCTCATCCTTCAGGTCACCGGCAATTGCCACCACCTTGCGGCCTTCGGCTTCAATCAGCTTGATGACTTCGCGGGCATCGGGTTGCTCGATGGGCATGTAGTTGAGGGCAATGTCGGCACCCTCACGGGCAAAGGCGATCGCCACTGCACGGCCGATGCCCGAATCCGCACCGGTGATCAGCGCCTTGCGCCCTGCCAGGCGGCCAAAACCCTTGTAGGTGGTTTCGCCGTGGTCTGGCTCGGGCTGCATGTTGGCATCCAGCCCCGGTGCTGGTTGGCCTTGGGCCGGGAATGGTGGATGCGGGTACTGGGTCAGCGGGTTCTGCATGCTGAACTGGTCGTGGGGTTTGTTAGGCATGGGGGCCTCTCCTCTGGTGTACCGGTGTTGGCCCATTCGCGGGCTTGCCCGCGAAGGCCGTCCTACCGTTTTCGAGGAGAGCCCTCATCGATGGTTTTTTTCGACTGGCCCAAACACCGACCAGCGGTCACACCGGGCTAAACAGCACCCGCCTGAAGGCCTCGGCAGCCAGGTGCACCTGTACCGCCCAGTCCTGCGCCGCATCACTGCCGGCATCATCGGAAATGTACTTCAGGCACACGAACGGGATGCCTTCGCTGCGTGCGATCAGCGCCAGCACGTAGGCTTCCATGTCGACCACGTCATAGGGTGCATCGCCATGGTTGATCTCGAAGCTGTCACCACTGCCGCAGGTCTCCAGGGGCAGGCCGGGGATCTGCGCCCCATGCTCCAGCACCACCGGGATGTCCGACAAAGGTGTCTGGTAACGGGCGAAGCCCAGTGGGGTCACGTCCATGTCGCGCTGCACGAAGCGGGTGCAGCACACCACCTCGCCCTTGCCATGGCGCTGGCTGCCGGCCGAGCCGAGGTTGACGATCAGCCTGGGCCGGCGCGCAGCAATGGCCTTGGTCAGGGCGATGGCGGCATTGACCTTGCCGATGCCGGTGAACACGGTGTTGACGTCAGCGAATACATCGCCGGCCTCGGCTTCGAGGGCGAAGACAAACAACGTGTCGTCCAGGGAAATGTCGGGGAATTGCTTGATCAGCATCATGGCGCAGGTGGTTCCGGGTGGCTGCGAAAGGCGCGGCCATTTTCGGTCAACCCCGGCTAATTGCAAGCCCCGGCGGCCACCACGGCTCGCAATGCCTGCGCCCTGCCCAAGCCTGCAGCGCTGGCCTGGGCCAGGCATTGCAGCTGCTGGTCGGCATGAGTGCCATCGCGCAGCAGGCGTTGTGCATGCAGGAAGGCGCGTTCGGCGTCTACAGTGTCGATCGGCAACTGTTCCTGCAACTGGGCCAACCAACCTGCGGCCGTGACCGGCTGCTGCTCATGCAGGCCAATGAACTCGCCCTGGCGCCCATGGCGCATGGCGCGCCAGTAGTTTTCCTGGGTGATCCAGCGCTGCTCGCGGTTGCAGGCGGACGAGTCATGCCGGTACACGATGCTGTGCTCGACCAGGTGACGAAATAGCGCGGCGATGCACAGCGCGTCCTCCAGCCGCGGGCAGCCATCGCAGATGCGCAGTTCGACCGTCGGGAAGCGCCGTGAAGGCCGGATCGCCCACCAGAAGTCGCCATCCGCGGCCAGCGACCCTGTGCGTTGCAGCAATGCACGGTAGCGCTCGTAGGCAGCCCAGTCCGGCAACGGCTCGGGCAAACCCATGTGCGGCCACTCCCCGCAAATTACCCGCCGGTAGCTCATGTAGCCGGTGCACTGGCCTGCCCACAGCGGGGATGACGTGCTCAGCACCAGCAACAGAGGCAGCCAGCCCAGTACACGGTTGATCAATTGGATGCGGTCGCAACCTGGCGGTACGCCCACGTGAACATGCAGGCCGTTGAGCAGGCTGCGCCGCGCCACATGCCGGTAGTCAGCGAACAGTTGCTGGTAATGCGCAGGGGTTGCAGGTTTCTGACGCAGCCAGGCGGCATTGGGGTGGCTTGCCGCGCCGTACAGGCCCATGCCCTCTTCGGCCAGCGCTGTGTTCAGCCGCTGGCGGCTGTGCTGGAAGAACTCGCGTGCCTCTAACAGGTTGGCGAACACCGGCGAGGCCACCTCGATCTGGCTGCGGAACATTTCCTGGGCAAAATGCTGGCCCAGCGCCTTGCGACAACGCCCGAGCACGGCTGGCGAAGGTGTGGCTGGCACCTGCCCCGTGTCCAGGTTCACCAGCAGGTATTCTTCCTCGATGCCGAACGTGCAGGGTCGGGCCATGCTGCCTCAGCTGTTGCGGGTGACTGTGAGCACCACCGCGGCGATGCGCTCGACCTGCTCGTAACCGGGTTCGTTCAGTTGCTCGCCAAACACGTCCGGGTCGATTTCCCGATATACCCAGGACCATTCCGGGCCCGCCAGGCGCAGGCGAATGGCTTCGAGCAAGGCATCACGGCCTTCGCTTATCGCCACTCCGGTATACAACAGTAGCGAGCCCCCTGAGCCGAGCCGCTCGCAAGCTTGCTCGACGATACGCAGCGAAAGCTGCGCGCCGAGCGAACCACCGCCATGCCGATAGGTACGTTGGCAGGCATCCAGCATGTACGGCGGGTTGGCAACGATAAGGTCGAACAGCCCGGTAATGCCGTCGAGCACGTCACTGGGTTCCACGGAAACATTGCTCAAGCCCGCCAATGCCGCGTTGATCGCGGTGTAACGCAGCGCGAGCGGGTTGATATCCACGGCGCTGACATGGGCATGGGGCGCCGCGCGGGCGATCAGCAAGGCGCCGACACCCGTGCCGCACCCGATATCCACGGCATGCTCGACACGCTTGGGGGTGCGTTGCAGGTGATCGTGAATCACTTGGGCGAAACGGTAGCTGTCGGGGCCGAGAAACACTGCGTCGGTTTCCTCGGTGGGGTAAGCAGAGTGCAGCAGCAGCAGGTCGTCGATCGTGGACCAGCGCACGGTGCTGATCAGCAGTTCTCCGTGCTGCTTGAGCACCTGAGCCCGCCGCATCTGGTCCAGCTCATCGGCAGAAACCAATGACGAACGGAACGGGCGGCTCCAGCCGAACACATCGCGCACTGTCCTGGCTTGCCCGGCTTCCGGGCGCGCATTCACGCGAGCATGGGTTGCCGGTGTGACACAGGTGAAGCGGTAGCCGTCGGCGCGCAGGCGCCTGCCCAATTGCAGCATTGCCTGGTCAGCCTGGATTTGTTGTGGATCGAGCAGCATCAGCGGGTTACCTCCTGATTCAGGCCGGTAGCACGCAAGTAGCGCCGGGTGGCCAGCAACCCTTCCGGTGTCGCATGACGGTTACCGGACATCGTGTCGATCAACGTCTGGATATCGGCGTCCGGGGCAGGAGTCGCGAGCGTATCATCCGATTCCACCTGCACCTCCCAGCTGCCGGGCAGCACGCGACGCCCGCGGGCTTGCAAGCCTGCAGCGATCCAGTCGTGCCATAGCTGTTTTTCATACGCCGTGAACACGCCATACATCGGTGCCGAGGGGCCATCGATGAGTCCCCACCAGCGGCTGTTGGCGGGTGCTTCACCACGGCGGATCCAGCCCTGTGCCTGCAAGGCTTGCAGAAACGCGGGCATGGCACCGGGCTCGGCCAGCCATTGGTTGACGGTGCGTTTTTGCAAGCGGCAATGGTCGGAATGCATGAATTGGCCAAAATTGCGCTTGCGCTCCAGTGCCGACAGCAGCTCGGATTCAAGATCGAAGCTGCTGATCAGGCTGGGTGTATCAAGCCCCAGGTCATTCAAGCGGTACCCGCTGCGCACCCGCTGGTAGAACTGACCAGCGTCGTCGACCGGGCAGAATTGGCGTAGCGCCTGGATGGACAGATGCGCATGCCCGCTGGCCGCGTTGTCGATGGTCACATGAAGCTGGAAATAATGGCCATCGATGCCCACTTCCGCCAGTTCGTAAGTGGTAATCAGCAAATGCAACGGTGGTTGTTCATAGCCCATGTTGTAGCCGATCAGCTCGGGAAGAAAATCATCGCCATTGCGCCCCAATGCCAACTGCAAGGCTCCTTGCAGGTAACGCTGGTCGTCCAGTTCAGGCAGGCCCAGGCAACCCAGCCGGCTCAACAGCCGTTGGTAGATCAGCACATGGTTGCAGCGCGGATCACCGCCACCCAGTTCTTCCAGGTAGGTGCGGATCAGGCCGTGATAGCGCGGATCGCCCCAGTGGCGCAAGGTGCTGTGCAGCCATGCCCCGTCCACTGCCTTGGTTGGCGCCACTTGTTGCAGGAACCACAACGCCTGTGCGCGGTTGGCAAAGTAGCGCCGAGGTGCGCCTTGGCGGCGTTGTTCGAGGTAACTGGCATAGGCTTCGGCCACCTGGCTTGCATGGCCGGCGCTCCAGGCTTCCAGCTGAGCAGGATCGGCAGGCAGGTCATCCGGCAAACGCTGCGCGCGTGCCAATTGTTCGCTCAGCCAGGCTGTGCTCGTGGTGTCTTGGCTCACGAGCAGCTTGTGGTAACGCTCCTTCAGGCTTGGCCCAGTTGCCGAAGCCGGTATCACCGCGCCGGTCTTGCGGGTCATTACCGTCATGCCGTAGTCCTTGTCCGCGTTTTATTGGCTGGGTTTCTGCCCGGGCATCGGTTCAGGGTCCGGCGCCGGTTGGGTAGCGGGTTTGTCGCCGGGTTGCTGCATCTGCAGCGAAGGTTTGCTTTGGTCGGCATCCTTTGCCGGGTGGTCGTTGTCCCGGTCGAAACAGCCACCCAGCAAGCCAAGCGTGCCCACCAGCGCTATCAGGGGGATCAATCGCATGGGGTTCTCCTTATGTGCAGAATCGCAGTGCCCGATCACCCGGGCACTGCGTAGGCTCACTTACGAACGGCCGCCCTTGCGGCCCGATTCGCTGGTACGGCCACCACCGGATTGCTGGCCGCCCTTGCGCCCAGCTTCGGAGGCTTTTTCGCGGTCATTGGCAAAGTTGCCCGGGTTCTTGTTGCCACCCTGGCTGCCTTGCTGGTTGCCGGTGCGGCTGTTCTCTTTGTTGGCCATGGTCTTAAACCTCGTATGACTTCGGAATGCACGGCATTACCCGCCGTACACCTGTTGGGAGTTCGGTCATTTCGGCGGATTCGGTTTAATGCGAAGCGTTCTGACCAGCGGCATTAAATAAGCGGCACCCGCATATTTGGCGCGCCTGTCAGTCGCGCGATGCGCTTTCCAGGCGTACCTGTCGCCTTCCCAGCACCCCGCCGGTCAGCGCCCAACCCAAGGCAATCAACGTACCGATCAACATCGCCAGTTGCGGATACTCGCCCATCACGTCCAGCGCGCGTTTGAGCCAACCACTCAACGCATCACCGCCGCGGTAGACCACGGTGTCGATGAAGTTCTTGGCCTTGTACTTGTCCTCGGCGGGCAGCACGGTAAACAGCATCTCCCGCCCCGGCCGCACCAGCGCGTACTCACCGGCCCGACGCACCACCATCACCACCACGAACACGGCGAACACCGGGGCCAGTGCCAGCCACAGGAAGCCCGCAGCCATCACCAGCGGCACCGCCACCAGCAGCACGCCCACCCCCAGCCGGCGGGCCAGGCGACCGGTGAGGAACACCTGGGTGAGGATGGCCAGGGCCTGTACCACGCTGTCGATCAGGCCGAACACCTGGGTTTGCCGGGTACGGTCGGTGAAGGTTTCGCTGACGATGCGTGCCTGCTCGAAATACAGGAAGGTGCTGACACTGGCGAGCAACACCACGAACAGGGCAATGCCCAACAGGTAGGGCGAGCGCAGTACGGCAGTGGCACCGGCAAACGGGTTGCCGCCCAGTGGCCGGGAATCCACCCGCTCGGCTTGCGCCGGTAGAGGGTTGAGCTTTCGCCAGCGTTGCAAGTACAACGTAGCGCCAATGCTGCCCAAAAGAAGCGCTGCGGCCAGCACCAGCAAGCCGGCATGGCCCAGCGGCGCTACCAGCAACGTGCCCAGGATGGGGCCGCTGAGCCCACCCAGGCTGGCCCCGGCCGCCAGCAGACCGAACAGGCGCTTGCCTTGTGCCGTGGAAAACAGGTCGGCGAGCACGCTCCAGGCCAGCGATATGCTCAGCAGGTTGAACACCGACAACCAGATGTAGAAGGCCCGCGCCGCCCATGAAGCTTCCGGATTGCGGGCGAACAGCACGGCGAACAGCACGGCGAACAGCAGCAGGTTGCTGGCGAAAAAGCCGTAGGTCCAGGGCAGGATGTACCGGCGCTGCACCTTGGAGGCCAGCCAGCCAAACAGCGGCAGGCACGCCAGGGTGGCGATGAAGGTGCCGGTGAACAGCCATTGCAGGTTGTCCACGCCACCGGCGACGCCCATGGTTTCGCGCACCGGGCGCAGCATGAAATAGCCAGTGAACAACAGGTAGAACAGCAGCAAACCGGCGATCACCGCTGGCCCTTCGCCGGGCTGGATGTTCAGCCCCTGGTCCAGGCGCCGCCGCCAGGCTGCCATGGTGTCAGGCAAACTGCTTGATCAGCGCCTGTTGCTGCGCCTGGGTCAGCAACGGCCCGTGCCCGGCCTTGAGCTGGTCAAGTTGGCGCTCGGGCCGGCTGGTCGCGGGGATGACCGTGGTCACCGCCGGGTGACTGATGGCGAACTTGAGAAACAGCTGCGCCCAGCTGCCGACACCCGCCTCTGCGGCCCAGCCGGGCAAGGCCTGGTCCTTCACCCGGGCGAACAGGCGGCCATCGTCGAACGCCCGGTTGACCAGCACGGCGACGCCCTTGTCCTGGCACAGCGGCAGCAGTTCGCGGGCGGCGTCGGGGGCATTGACCGAGTAGTTGATCTGGATGAAATCCAGCGGCTCGCTGCGCACGATGCGGGCTACCTCGTCCTGGCCACTGTTCAGGTAATGGGTGATGCCGACATAGCGGGTCTTGCCCTGCTGCTTCAATTCGCGGGCATAAGGCAGCTGGGTCTGCCAGTCGCGCAGGTTGTGGATCTGCAGCAAGTCGACCTTGTCGGTGCGCAGGCTCGCGAGGCTGCCGGCCCATTGCGCTTCGGCGTCTGCCCGGCTGTCGGCGGCGATCTTGGTGGCAATGAAGCATTGCCGGTGCCAGCCGCCCTCTTCCAGCAGCTGGCCGAGAATGCTGTCGGCGCCGCCGTAGTTGGGCGAGGTGTCGATAACCCGGCCACCGCCTTCGAAGAACGCCTGCAGTACAACTTTCAGCTGCTGGTACTGGGCGGAACCGGCTTGCACTTCGAAACTGCCGGAGGTACCGGCGCCGATCACCGGCAGCGCTTCACCGGTGCTCGGCACTTGGCGGGTCAGCAAACCCGCCGGGGCAGCGGCGTGCAACCAGGGGCTGGCGGCCAGCAAGCCCAAACTGGCACCCGCACGTAGGACATCACGACGTGCGTACATGGAAAAGCTCCCGTCATGAAGCAGAAACTTTCAAGGCTAGCCGCTGCCCCCGGCTGCGTCCGGTGTTTCTGTATCTGGATGTTTAGCGATCAGGCTTGCAGCAACAGGCTCAGGTCGACACCCGTCTCGCTCATCGGCGGACACCAGTAGTATCCACCGGTCAGTGGCCGGCTGAAGCGGTACAGGCCGTCGATGATGCCGTCCTCCAGGCCGCTCATGCGCCGCAGCTGCACCTCGAATGCATCGAAGCTGTGGCCCAGGGCCACGAAGGCCAGGCCAGCGCCCCGTTGGTCTGCCCAGGCCACCGAACGACGGACCATGAACGCTTCTGGTTCGAAACTTTCCTGGGCCGTGCGCTTGACGTGGGCGGACTCGGGGGCGTCGTCGAGCTCTTCGTTGTCGCTAAGGCGCCGGCCGATGATGTTGTCCTGGTCAGCCTGGGGCAGCGACTTGAAGTACTCCAGGTCGTGCTTCCACAGCTGGAACGCGGCAAAGCTGGAGCCATCGGCGCCAATTGCCGCCTGCACGGCCTCTTCGTCCACCGGGTTTTCGGTGCCGTCCTCATAGCCGGTCAGGTCATGGCCGCCACGGTGCAGGAAGCCATCGACGCTGTCGGCAAGGCGCAGGGCCGGAGCCAATGCCAGCTCAAGGGCCTGGGCCCGCAGCAACAGGTCACCGCGCTCGTCGCCACGCAGCCACAGCCACAGGGCGTGTTGGGTGCTGGGGTTCTCCACTGCAGCATCCAGCTGCGGGAAGGCGCGCAAGCCAGGTACGTCACGGCCCAGGGCCTTGGCCAGCGGGGCGCCGACACCCAGAATCAACTGTTCGCCATCGACCTGCGGCAGCAAGGCATCCAGGGCGGCAGGCAGGGCCTCGGGCGACTGCAGGGAGAAGAACAGGTGACGGGCGTGGGCCGGCACCGGGGTGGCAAGCAGACCTTGCTGGAACGGCATGACAGGCTAATCCTTGGTAAAAACAGGAATGCTACTGCGCCTGCAGGCCTGCTGCAACGCGGCATACAGCCTCGCTGGGCACTGCGCTCGGTAACAAACGGTTACCAAGGGCTGGCGTTTTGCGATTAGCTATCAATCGGGGCCGACCTACACTCCACCGGATCCTTCGCCCGAGAGACCGCCCATGACCGCCTCCCCTTTGCTCACCGCTTTTCTGCCGCTGGCCCTGGGCATCATCATGCTCGGTCTCGGGTTATCGCTGACCCTGGCCGACTTCGCCCGCGTGGTGAAGTACCCCAAGCCGGTGGTGGTAGGCCTGGTTTGCCAGATCCTGCTGCTGCCGCTGGTGTGCTTCCTGATCGCCAACGGTTTTGGCCTGGAGTCGGCGCTGGCGGTGGGGCTGATGCTGCTGGCCGCCTCGCCGGGCGGCACCACGGCCAACCTGTTCAGCCACCTGGCTCATGGCGATGTGGCATTGAATATCACCCTGACGGCAGTCAACTCGCTGATCGCGATCCTGACCATGCCACTGCTGGTGAACCTGTCGCTGAGCTGGTTCATGGCATCGGACCAGGCCATACCGCTGCAGTTTGCCAAGGTGATGCAGGTGTTTGCCATCGTCCTGCTGCCGGTGGCGCTGGGCATGCTGGTGCGCCGCTTTGCACCCGCCTTCGCCGCGCGCATGGAGAAGCCAATGAAGCTGGTGGCTGCGTTGTTCCTGGCGTTCACCATCGTCCTGGCGCTGGCCAAGGACTGGCAGACCGTGGTTGCCTACGCGCCGGTGGTGGGCCTGGCCGCGCTGCTGTTCAACCTGCTGAGCCTGAGCGTGGGCTACTGGGTACCGCGCCTGCTGAACATTCCCAAGCGCCAGGCGATTGCGATCGGCATGGAGATCGGCATCCATAACGGCACCTTGGCGATTGCCCTGGCATTGAGCCCTTCGCTGCTGAACAACGCCACCATGGCAGTGCCGGCGGCGCTGTACAGCCTTATCATGTTCTTCACCGCGGCGGCGTTTGGCTGGTGGGTGAGCCGCGGGCATGTGGTGGCGCAGCCCAAGGGTGAAACGGTGAATTGAGGGCCTTTCCACGTACCCTGTGGGAGCGGGTTTACCCGCGAAGAATCCAACTCGGTGCATGGCACCGGCTGCGCCGGTGTTCGCGGCTGAAGCCGCTCCCACAGGGTCCCTGCTGACTCAATGAGTCATGTGCAGTTGCATCATCGTGGGCTGCTCTGCCAGTCCCTGTCACAACTGGCTGCGCTTGTGCCGCAACTGCTGTTTCAACACCTTCAAAGGCGGTGCATAGAAGAACCCGAACGACACACTCCCCGTTCTCCCCTTCACCGCATGATGCAACCGATGTGCGCGGTGCAGGCGCTTGAGGTAGCGGTTGACCGGCCGTGGCTTGCGTGGCCAATGCCGATGAAAGAACCCGTCGTGGGCCACGACATACAGCACGCCGTACCCCGCCACGCCGCCACCTACCCACTGCAAGGGCGCAAAACCACCCTTGCCCAGGGCCATCAGCAGCGTGGCGATCAGCCCCAGGGCTACCAGGTACAGGTCATTGGTTTCGAGCATGCCCAGTTGCGGCTCATGGTGCGAGCGGTGCAACCACCAGCCCCAGCCATGCATGATGTACTTGTGAGCCAGCGTGCCAACGCCCTCCATGGCCACCAGGGTGCCGAACAGTACGGCGAGATTGAACAGCATGGAACGGTCCGGGGGATGGCAAGGGAAGGCGCAAGGGTACCGATTGCCCGCGTTTTTTTCCATGCAGGCGTGACCGGTTGACGAAAGGTGTAAGCTCGGTGCGCTGCAATTGCAGCCGCAGGTGCTGGCGGCAGACCAGGACGTACAACTTGAAAAGGACTGATTGATGCGCATCCGCCCTACCCTTGAGCGCGATATTCAATGGCTCCCGGACGTCGAGCGCTCGGCGGCCCAGGCTTTTGCCGCCCGGCCGGCGCTGGCATGGCTGGCGCAAGGAGATGTGATGGACTGCGGCGCCCATCAGGCATTTGTCAAAGCTGGCGGGAGCTGGGTGGCCGAGGGGCCGGATGGGCGCATTCTGGGGTTTGCCTGTGCCCGGTTCGAGGATCAGGCGCTGCATCTTCATGAAATTTCGGTGCGCCGGGAGGCCCAGGGGCAAGGTGTCGGGCGCAAGCTGTTGCAGCAGGTGGTCGATGCGGCGCGCCATGTGGGGGCGCGGGAGCTGACCTTGACCACCTTTGCCGATGTTCCATGGAATGCGCCGTTCTATGCGCAGTTGGGGTTCGAGGTGATCGGTGAGGGGCTGCTGGATGCACGCTTGCAGCAGATTCTGGCCGATGAGCTTGCCCAAGGGCTTGCGGGCCGTTGTGCGATGCGCCTTGGCTTAGATATTTAGACCCCGGGGCTGCTTTGCAGCCCATCGCCGGCAAGCCAGCTCTCATAGAACAACACATGACTCATTGGTTCGGCGAAGCTCTGTAGGAGCAGCCTTGTGCTGCGAAGAGGCCAGTACTGACAAAGCCTGTCTATTGCTTGTACCGGCATCTTCGCAGCACAAGGCTGCTCCTACAAAGGACGCGTCAGACGAGCGATATTTGTTCTCTGCGCTACAGCGCAGCCCAAAAGGGATGGGCAATCTCCCACAGGTAATGTGCATCTCTTTGGCACTGCGCGGTCCCTGTGGGAGCTGGCTTGCCGGCGATGGGGCCGGTACAGGCAACCAAGGGCCTTTATTCATCTACGCCCACCACTGCACGTTCTGCCAGGCAATACCCGTCCCGACCCCGGCGCTTGGCCTGGTACAGCGCCGCATCCGCTGCCGCCATAAGGCGCTCGGCCGTCACCCCCTCCCGCGCCAGGTCACCCACCGCAATCCCCGCACTGCACGACACCCGCCCCAGTGGGCTACCTGCATGCTCCAGCATCTGACGCCGCAACAGCTGTTGCACTTCCTGCACCAGCAGCTCCGCCCCGCGGGCATCGGTATCGGGGAGCAGCAGTGTGAACTCCTCGCCACCATAGCGCACAGCCAGGTCGGCCGGCCGCTTCAGTGCCTGCTGCAGCACCTCGGCAAAGCGCCGCAGGCACTGGTCGCCCGCTGGGTGCCCGTAACGGTCGTTGTAGGCCTTGAAGTAATCCAGGTCGAGCATCACCAGCGCCAGCGAGTAGCCCTGGCGTCGTGCCCGACGCAGCTCCGGCTCGAACACTGCATCCAGCCGCCTGCGGTTACCCAGGCCGGTCAGGCTGTCGGTCAGTGCTAGGGCCTTGAGGGTCTGGTGTGCCTGGTGCAGTGCCCGCTCGATGACAATACGCTCGCGTAACTGGCGCAACACCACACCACCAAACGCTGCCAGCCCCACCAGCAACAGCAGCAACACTGCCACCGACTTGATCGCATCGTGCCGCCAGGGCGCGACGATCGATTCCCGCGACAAGCCGGCCTCCACCACCAACGGGTAGCTGGCCGGCGCGCGATAGCCATACAGCCGTGGCGTACCGTCCACCACGGCGACCGCCTCGGCCACCCCTTCGCTTGCATTCGGCAGGTGCTTGCGGAAGATCTCGCTGCTGCTAAGGCTGCGGCCAATCACCTGTTCGACGAACGGCCGCCGCACCAGGATGGTGCCGTCGCGCTTGGCCAGTACCAGCGCGCCGCGTTCGTCGATCTTGAAGTCGCCGTAGTAGCGTACGAACCAGTCCACCTTGATGGTGCCCAGCAACACCCCGGCGAAGCTGCCATCGGCGTGTTGCAGGCGCCGCGAGATGGGGATGATCAGGTCGCCAGTAGAACGGCTGCGCACCACCGAGCCGATGTGGACCCTGCGGTCGGTATGCTCGCGGTGGTAGATGAAGTAGTCGCGGTCGGCATTGTTGGCATTGGGCGGGACTACCGCCTGGTCGGTAACGATCCAGCTGCCATCCGGGCCATACACGAACAACCCGTGCAACTGCGGCATGATGCTTTTCTGCTGGACCAGCAAGGTATGCAGGCGCGGCCGGTCGATGTGCTCGAAGCCGTCGCCTTCCAGGCGCTCGGCCAGCGCCGCGGTAATTGCGTCGACCTGGCGGATGGCATCTTCGGCATGCTGCGCCGTGGCCCGGGCCAGGTTGGAGACCATGTTCTCGGCATTGGTGAAGGCGTGCCGGTAGTCGCGCCAGATGCGCCAACCTTCCACCACGACGAAGGCGAGCATCACCACCAGCATGAACGCGAGTACCAGGCGGAACAGCGCCACGGCCCGGCCCTCGCCGGTTATCGCGAAGAGCCCGTCCTCATCCTGTTTCCTGGCTGCGCACATTGAAATCCCTAGCCTTACCGCGTTCGCCGCGTTTCACTATAGTTCAGCATCACCTGAGCGCAGCCGACCAGGAAAAAGATTAAACCTTTGCTCCCCATTCACCCTCAACCGTACGCGACACTGAGGTCGCGCCACGGTTTAAGGAGTGAAGCATGAGCAGTCTCTTCATCAAGCGTGTCGGTTTTTCCATGGTGTTGGGCTTGGCATCGGTGCAGGCAATGGCGGCGAGTTCCGATGACTTCGTCGAAGCGGCCACCGAGGCCGGTATTGCCGAAGTGGTCACCGGCAAGCTGGCTCTGGAAAAAACTCAGAATGCCGAAATCAAGACCTTTGCCCAGCAGATGGTCAGCGACCACACCAAGGCCAATCAGAAACTCGGCGACATCGCTCGCAAGCTCGACATCTCCGTACCCGATGAGGCGGCAATAACCGACAAGGTCAAGAAAATGATCCTGGAATGGCGAGAGGAGTCATTTGACAAGTCTTACGTCAACAACCAGGTCGACGCTCACGAAAAGGCGGTGGAGTTGTTCAAGAAGGAAGCCGCATCTTCCGACAAGGCTGAATTGAAGGCCTTTGCCAGCGAAACCCTGCCCAAGCTCGAACAGCATCTGGAGCATGCCAAGGCGCTTCAGGCCAAACACGGCAAGTGAGGCCCGCCATGAGTAACGATGCATTGAAAGCCGAAGTGCTGACTCGCCTGTTGCACGCTCACCCCCAAGGGTTGGGCAAGGAAGTGCTGGACAACTACCGGGGCGAGAAAGCCGTGGCCGGCATGCTCAAGACCCTGCAGGAGGCCGGTTTGATCCAGGATGGCAGCGTGGCGGTGAGCAGCGACCACCAGATCAGCGTGAACTACCCCATCAAACTCTCGGCTGCGGGCGTGGAGGCAGCCAGGCAGGCAGAGTCCTGAGTCAAGCGAGCGTAGCTTGCCTGGCAAAGGCCTCGAGACAGCGTGCCCCAAGCAGTACCGTGTTGATCGCGGGGGCCGCTGAGCGGCCCTTAGCGACAAATGCCACCTTCACGGGGATTTTTCGACGTCCCGCGGTGGCTTGGCAGGTCCTTGAGGGTCGACTTGCGGATCCTCCACATCTGGCGAATCGGGGTCGAAACCCAAGTCCTGGCGTTTGTTCGCCTTCTCGGACGAATGGGGCCCTTGGGGATGTTTTTCTGGCTGTTGTGGTTCAGGCATGAGGTTTTCTCCGGTGAGTGTCTAGGGAAGAAACCACCGGCCGGGAAAAGTTTGATTAATCTACAGCTAGCCGGGCTCGGCATTGAACCAACGCTTCATCACGTTGCTTCAGCTGCTCCTCGAGCTGCTGCAGTTGACGAGCCTGCTCCGTGCACAAGTCGCGCCTGGCCTCGAGGCTCTGTGCCTGCACATCCAGCTGCCGACGCATTTCCTCGCTTGCACCCTGCGCCTGGGCCAGGATCGTGCGCAAGCCCTGGATCTGCGCATCACGCTGCTCCAGCAATTCGTCCTGCGCCCTGCAGGCGCTGGCGGCCTGGCGATGCTCACCCAGCAAGCGCTCGTTGTCGCGGTGCAGGCGGGTCAGCTCGTCCTGCTTGACGATCATGCCTTGCTGCAGTTGACGCACCTCCACCTGCAACTGTTGCAGCTGCGCTTCGTGGCGGCGCTGCTCCTGTTCCCGCTGTTCGCGGCTGGCGTTGCGGTAGTGTTCCAGCGCATCGCGGGCATGACGGTGCTTGTCTTCCAGTGATTTTACCTGCTCCTCCTTGTCGGCCAGGCGCACCTGCAGCTCGCCCAGCGACTGGTTGAGGCTGGCACTGCGCAGCTGTTCGGCCTGCAGGGTGCTTTGGGTGGAAAGCAGTTTTTCCGATTCGGCGGCCAGTGCGGCCACATCGATCTGATGCTGTTGGTGCGCCGCAGCCAGTGCCTGCTGGGCAATCGCCAGTTGTGCCTCCAGCTGTTCGCGCTGTCGAGTGAAGGCGCTTTCGGCCTGCTCGATCTTCAGGTCGGCCTCGTCCTGCAACTGGGTTGCCAGTTGCCCGACCATTCGGCTCAGCACGTCACTCAGTGCAATGCCGCCCTCGGAAGCCACGGGTTGCTGGCCGTTCAACTCTTTCAGATAGCGGTGAATCGTGGTCTTGGAGCCGGTGTTGCCCAGCTCGATACGTATCGCATCGATGCTGGGGTTCTCGCCCCGGGCAATCAGCGCCTGACGTGCCTGCTGCACTACAACCTTGTTTATACCGCCCCGGGCCATGCTTGCTCCTACGATTTTGTACCGTGTTATGTACCATGTAATTACATACCGATTATGAAGGCAAGCAATTGCCCAAGCAAACATTTCCTATGGTGGAATAATCACGGCTTATCGCATGTGAATGGTTCCTGGGAGCTGTGCGCGGGGATAAACCAGTACGCCAGACAGCAAAGCGCCCCGCTCGGCTTCAAGCCGGCGGGGCGCTGCAGAATGCTGAAGCAGGGAGCGTCAGCTGTAGTGTTCAACCCTGGCAGGTGTTCTACGCATGAGCACCTTGCCGTTGCGTACCGACACCAGCGCATGCCCCTGGCTGCGCACCATTTCGTAATCGTCCGGCGCAGACAGCAGCAACAGGTTGGCCGGCCGCCCCGCTTCGATGCCGTAACGCTCGCCCAGGTTCAGGGTGCGGGCGCTGTTGTCGGTGATCAGGTCCAGGCAGCGCTGCAGGTCTTCGTAGCCAAGCATGTGGCAGATGTGCAGGCCGGCCTCGAGAATACGCAGGATGTTGCCATTGCCCAGCGGGTACCAAGGGTCGACGATGGAATCCTGGCCAAAGCACACGTTCATCCCGGCCCGGTCGAGTTCGGCCACGCGGGTGACGCCGCGGCGTTTCGGGTAGTTGTCGAAACGCCCTTGCAGGTGAATGCTCTCGGTCGGGCAAGATACGAAATTGATACCCGACTGCTTGAGCAGGCGGAACAGCTTGTAGCAGTAGGCATTGTCGTACGAGCCCATGGCCACGGTATGGCTGGCTGTCACCCGGGCGCCCATGTCGCGCACCCGCGCCTCCTCGGCCAGCACTTCGAGAAAGCGCGACTGCGGGTCGTCGGTCTCGTCGCAATGCACATCCACCAGGCAGCCGGTACGTTCGGCCAGGTCCATCAGGAACTTGACCGAAGACACGCCCTGGTCGCGGGTGTTCTCGAAGTGTGGAATGCCGCCGACCACGTCGGCACCGATGGCCACCGCTTCGGTCATCAGCGCCCGGCCGTTGGCGTACGACTCGATACCCTCCTGGGGGAAGGCGACGATCTGCAGGTCGAGCAGGTGGCGCACTTCGTCACGCACTTCGACCATGGCCTTTAGCGCAGTCAGGGTGGGGTCGGTGACATCGACATGGGTACGCACATGCTGGATGCCATGATCCACCAGCATGCCGATGGTCTTCTTTGCGCGGTTCTTGATGTCGTCGTGGGTGGTGATTGCCTTGCGCTCGGCCCAGCGCTCGATGCCTTCGAACAGGGTCCCGCTCATGTTCCACTGCGGCTCGCCGGCGGTCAGCGTGGCGTCCAGGTGGATGTGCGGTTCGATAAAGGGCGCCACCACCAGGTTCTGCCCGGCATCCAGGTCATCGGCAGCGCGCGCCGCCACCCCTTCGGCCTGGGGCACGATGGCGGCGATGCGTTCGCCGCTGAGTTCGATGCGGAACAGGCCAGGCTTGCCACGCAGGCGTGCGTTGATGATGTTCATGATGCTTCTCCCTGGGCTTTGCGGGTGGCCCTACCAGCATAGTGGCCGAAATCTCATCTGCCCGGTTAGCGCGGACCTTTGTCGGAGCGGCCTTGTGTCGCGAAAGGGCGGCGAAGCAGCCCCAGGATTTCAGCGCAGAAGCACAAATTGCTGGGGCTGCTTCGCAGCCCTTTCGCGACACAAGGCCGCTCCTACAAGAGTCCGCGCAGGGCCATGCAGTGCGTTATTGGCTAGCCAACCCCATCTGCCAAAAGTCCGCCTCCAGGCTGGACGCCTGGCCGAAGATCTCCACCAGCTCGGCAAACCGTTGCTCGGTCATGCTCCGCGCTGCCAGCTCGTCCAGATGCTTGCGCGCCGCTGTGGCGACACCCTGGTAGCCCTCGCCGGCATACTCGGCGATCCACTCGCGGTACGGGTGATTGCTCAGATCGCCAATGCGCTCGGACAACGCCCGGCCAATCTCCGCATAACCGATCACGCAAGGCGCCAGCGCCACATGCAACTCCAGCAGGTCGCCCGCGGCACCGCAGTCCAGCACATAGCGGGTATAGGCAACCGTGGCCTGGTGTTCGGGCGCGGCCTCGATATCAGCCTGGGTCAGGCCCCAGCGCGCGCACAGGCGCAAGTGCAGCTCGGTTTCATCCAGAATCGCCGCCAGCCCGGCCTGCGCGGCGCGGATGTCGGCCGGTCGACGGCTCTTGTAGGCAGCCAGTGCCCAGGCGCGGGCGAACTGGATGAGGAACAGGTAATCCTGTACCAGGTAGGTGCGGAAGGCGGCTTCGCTCAACGTACCCTCGCCCATCTGGCGCACGAATTCGTGGTCGACGTAGCTGTTCCACTGCGGCGTGGCGGCAGCCTTGAGGCGGTCGAAGATATCCATGCTCATTTGTCCTCCGGGTAGACAGCATCGAAGAAGGCCAGCTCCAGCGCCACGGTGCGCTGGTAGAAGTCACCCGCCAGCACGGCGTCCTGCGGGCCGACGCGGTCGAGTTCGGCTTGCAGGAAGGCAACGAAGTCCTGGAATGCCGGGTTGTCGTGCAGGGTGATCCATTCAGCGTGGACGAAGTTGTCCGGCATCGGCTTTGGCGCCTTCAACGCCCAGTCCAGGTACAGGCCTTCGGCGACGTTGAGCACCGCCAGCGCGGCCGCATAGGACCGGGTGGCCGCCGCTTCGCGCATGATCGCCTTGAAGCCTGCGGTCGGGACGGTGTCGGCTGGTTCGCTGCGTTGTGCGGGGCTTACCCCCAAGGCCTCGAAGGCGCGCAGGAAGTAGGTGTTCTCGTCACTGGAGATCATCCCGGCAAAGCGCCCGAAGCGCAGGCGCGCCTCGAAGGTGTCGGCGGTGGCGATGGCCGCGCCCAGCAGGGTCAGGAAGCTGTCGAGGAAGCGGTGGTCCTGCACCAGGTAGTCGACCATGATCGGGGCCGGCAGGCTGCCGTCGCACAATTGGGTGACGAAGCGGTGGCCAACTGCCGCCGACCAGGTCGGCTCGCTGCGGCGGCGCAGGGACTGGCTGAAGCGTTCGGTCATGTTGCTGTCCTTGATGGGGGGTGACAGCGAGACCGCGGTGATTGGCATGGACGGGCCTCGCAGTGAGGCCGGCAAAAAGGCAGGTTTCAAAGTCCCATCCCTTCGCCGGCATGATCCGGATCAGGTTCGAAGGGTCACCGCGCTGCAGCATCCAGCGGTTTCTCAGCCCGTTCCCGGGCTCCCCTTGGTGGCGCTCAGGTATACCCCAGGGCGCCGCGGCTGTCACCACCCAATCTGTGGGCAATGGGTGACCCACTAGTGGGGGCCCTCACCCATTTTTGACGCCGTGGCATTTAGCGCGCATCAGGCGCCACAAGGATTTATTTAGAAACATATTCCTCGTATTTGGGTTGGCACACCCGTTGCTCCAGCCCCGGAAACGGGCAAATAGCCATGACGGCGCAAACGAGGCGCAAGGCAATGAAAACACCTGCCATGATCCACCCAGCAAGGCATGCATTCCAGCTGTCCACCGTCGCTACGCTGATGCTCGGCCTTGGGCTGGTCACGGCGACAGCGGCGCCCATGGACGACAACAGCATGCCCCCGCCGACCGACCCGTCGGCCTACACTAACCAGCCGACTGACCCGACCCAGCCCTTGCTGGACCTCTATAGCATGCCAGAGGCGAATCAAGGCTCACTCGAACTGACCGATGGCGTGTACGGTGACCGGAACACGGTAAGCGCAAACAACGTGTTGCCACCGGCCCTGCAAACCGGGGAAAAATACCCCACCAATGGCAAGCCAAGCCCATTGTTCGGCGCGTTGCCGTTTACCCAGCAGTTACTGCTGTTCGAGGAATTCGGCACGGAAAGGCTCGACCCCACGCTGCCGCCGCCCACTCTGACCTTTCCCGTGCCGACCCTGGGCGCGGCACCAGCGCAGGACCCCAACGTGGTGGCCCGCAGCGGCCCCAGCGGTACAGCCCTGGAAGCCTTCCTCAAACAGCCGGGCCTGTACCCCTTCCCGACCCAGTATTCCAACGTGCTCGACCGCAACCCATGGAAGGCGCAGATCGAGATGTTCCTCAACCGCCAACCGGTCGGTTCGCCTGCGGAAGGCCGGCCACCAGGAAAAGGCTGGTCGCACCAGCGCTGGAACGAGTTCTACCCGCAGGCGGGGTTCAAGACCGCCCAGGCCGGTGCGCGCATCAACCTCGGCCTGCGTGACCGCAAGCAGCTGCACAACTATGCAGTTGGCGAGTTCGCCCCGGGCGGCCTGTACTACCAGACTTCCGATATCCCGAACACACTGGGCACCACCAAGGGCATCGACACCCGCTTCCACCCGAAGATGCCGCTGCAAAACCACAAGTCGCTATGGACCTTCGACGGCACCTTTCCGCCCAAGCTGCTGATGGTGCGCTATGGCCAACCGATCCTGATGCGCCATTACAACGCGTTGCCGATCGACCCCTCGGCCAACGCCGGGTTTGGCCTGCACACCCTTTCGACCCATGAGCACAACGGCCATTCCCCGGCCGAGAGCGATGGCTATGCAAACGCCTACTTCTTCCCGGGGCAGTACTACGATTACCGCTGGCCGCTGCAACTGGCTGGGTATGACACCATCAACACCCGTGCCGAAGACCCACGCGCTGCGTTCCCTTGCTCGGCGGGCGAAACCTTGTTCGTCAACGATGCCAACCCCGGCCTGAAAACCTGCCAGAACGGCAGCATCAAGATTCGTGGTGACTGGCGCGAAACCATGAGCACCCACTGGTTCCACGACCACATGATGGATTTCACGGCGCAGAACGTCTACAAGGGCAACGCCGTGATGATGAACTACTACAGCGCCCTGGACCGCGGCAACGAGGCCCTGCAGGATGGCGTCAACCTGCGTTTCCCCAGTGGCTCGGGCATGCCGTGGGGTAACCGCGACTACGACGTCAACCTGGTGATCGCCGACAAGGCCTGGGATGCCAACGGCCAGCTGTGGTTCAACCCGTTCAACACCGATGGCTTCCTCGGCGACCAGATCCTGGTCAACTGGCAGTACCGGCCAACGCTCAAAGTACGCGCGCGCAGCTACCGCTTCCGTATCCTCAATGGCTCGGTGTCGCGCTACCTGAAGCTTGCCGTCGTGCGGGAGATCGCCGGCAACAGCGGGGAGTTCAAAGGCCCTACCGGCTCCAACCTTTCATACGCGCGGGTACCGTTCCACATGATCGCCAACGACGGCAACATCATGGAACACACCGTGCCGTTCGACGGCACCATGGACCTCAACGGTGACGGCAACCTGCAGGACAACAACGGCGTCCTGCCGCTGCAGGGCATCGCCGAACGCTACGACATCATCATCAATTTCGCCAAACACGGCATCAAGGTCGGCGACAAGCTGTACCTGGTCAACCTGGAGGAACATCAGAGCGGCAAGGGCCCGGAGGGTGCCATTGCCCTGGCCGATGTGCTGTCGGAAAAATACAAGGCGGTGATCAAGCAGACCAGCAACGGACCTGAGTGGGACAACGGCGACCCGGCGATCGGCAAGTTCATGCAGTTCGTGGTTCAGCCCTACAGCGGCCAGGACCTGAGCATGGACCCGGTTGCCTATGAGCCGGCCAAACCGGGCAAAGCCGAAGGCCTGAAAATGCTGCCGCTGCCGATAGACCGTAATTCGGCCACCGACCAGGCCAAGCTCAAGGATGCCCGCCATCGCGAGTTCATCTTCGGCCGCTCGGACGGTACCGACACCCAGCCCTGGACCATCAAGACAGATGGCAGCTTTGGCTACTCCATGGACCCACGTCGCATCAACGCGGCGCCACAGTTGGCCCAGCAGTCTACCGACGGCGGTTTCAGCGGCGACGGCACATTGGAAGTGTGGAAGATCATCAATGGCGGCAATGGCTGGAGCCACCCGGTGCATGTGCACTTCGAGGAAGGCGTGATCCTCAGTCGCGACGGCAAGGCCCCGCCAGAATGGGAAAAATGGGCGCGCAAGGACGTGTATCGCATCGGCCCGGATATCGATTCTTCGGAAGAGGTGGAAGTAGCCCTGCGTTTCCGCGAGTTTGCCGGGACCTACATGGAACATTGCCACAACACCCAGCATGAAGACTCGTCGATGCTGCTGCGCTGGGACCTGGAACACCCAGGCCAGTTCCAGGTGATGCCGACCCCGCTGCCGGGTTGGGATGGCGTGGAGTACGTGGCTTCGGTTGGGCTGCCGACCTTCCGCACCGAAGACCATGATAACGACGACCCGACCAACAAACCGCCGGTTGCGGCCAACGACAGCGCAGCTACCACGGCCGGCAAGCAGATCACCTTGAACGTGCTGGCCAACGACACCGACCCGGAAAACAACCTGCCGTTGACCGTAGTCGGCCTCAGCCAGCCGGACTCCGGCCAGGGCACTACCAGTACCGACGGCAGCACGGTCACCTACGTCCCACCGGCCACGGTAACCACACCGTTCACCGCCAGCTTCAACTACACGGCTCGTGACGCCAAGGGCGCCGAATCGGTGGCCCCGGCCACGGTCAGCATTGCGGTGAGCCCGGCAGCGGCGGTCGACCAGATCCAGGTCACCAGTGCCACGGTGCAGGTGCGCAGCGGCAACCGCTTTACCTGGGATATTTCGGGCACCACCACGGTGGCCACCGGCAACAGCATAACCGTGACTGCGGCAACCACCAGTGGCCCGCTGCTGCTGGGTACGGCCACGCTGAGTACCACTACCAGCGGCGCCCGTTGGCGCCTGTCGACCACAACCACCGGCAGCGGCCCGGCCACACCGGCGACCGTGACCGTGAAATCGGCGCTGGGGCAGAGCGTGACGGCGCCGGTCAGCATCAGGTAACCGAAAAGCGGGGGCCGCTGTGCGGCCCATCGCTGGCAAGCCAGCTCCCGCCTCGACCGCATCGGCTTCAAGCATATGCGGTCCTTGTGGATGCTGGCTTCCATCTCGCCCCCTGTGGAAGCCGGCTTGCCGGCGATGGGCTGCATGGCAGCCCCGCTACCGTTATCGACGAGGACCGCATCATGTCCGGCTCATGGCGTTTCCTGCTGGTGCTCTCGCTGTTCGCCGCCAGTATCCCGTTCTGGCCGTTGCAACCACAGCAACCCGTGGCCGAGGAAGCTGCAACTCCCTGGGGCGCAAACTACTTCCCCAACATCCCGCTGCTCAGCCAGGACGGTGAAAAGGTGCATTTCTTCGACGACCTGATCAAGAACAAAGTGGTCGCCATCAATTTCATCTTCACCGGCTGCTCCGACTCCTGTCCGGTGGAAACCGCGCGCCTGCGCCAGGTGCAGAAAATCCTCGGTGACCGGGTCGGCAAGGACATCTTCCTCTACTCCATCAGCATCGACCCCTACAACGACACCCCCGCCACCCTCAAGCGCTACGCCGAAAAGTTTGGCATCGGCCCCGGCTGGACGCTGCTTACCGGCGAGCCGGCCGATATCGAACAATTGCGCCGCAGCCTGGGCCTGTACATCGATGGCCTGGAAAACGGCCGCTCCAAGGACCACAACCTGAGCCTGATCATCGGCAACCAGGCCACCGGCCGCTGGATGAAGGCCTCGCCTTTCGAAAACCCATACATTCTCGCCGACCGCCTGGGCAACAGCCTGCACAACTGGAAACAGGCCAGTGCCATGGCCAATGACTACGCCCAGGCTCCCGAGGTGCGCGCACCCAGCAGTGGCGAGCAACTCTTCCGTACCCGCTGCTCGTCCTGCCACACCCTGGGCAATGCCGAGCCCGGACAACCCGGCATCGGCCCCGACCTGCTCGGCGTGACCCGCCAGCGTGATGCCAACTGGCTGACCCGCTGGCTGAAGGAGCCCGACCAGATGCTGGCCCAGAAAGACCCCCTGGCCATGCTGCTGTACGAACAATACAACCGCGTGGCCATGCCCAACATGCGCCTGGGCGATACCGAAGTCAGCGCGCTGATGAGTTACATGGAGGAAGAAACTGCACGCCTGCAGACGCCGCTGGCCGATAAGGGAAATCCTTAAAGGCAATTGGCCACCAGTCATTAGGCTGTCATCTTACTGTCGTATTTTTCGACCATCACCCAGGGTCGGGAACTATCAGCAGTGATTCGCCGTTCGCTTTCATCCGCCAGCCTTCTGCGGCTGCTGATCCTGATGCTCTGTGCAGCCACCCTGGCCTTTGTCTGGGGGCTGCATGTTTCGCAGAAGGTTGCCGCCCGCCAGGACGCGCTGTCGGCCAAGGCCGCCGAGCACCTGAACCTGGCCAGTATCGTTGGCGAAAGCCTGCGCCAGTTGGTGGATCGCGCCCAGGCCGTGGGCCGGGTCGCCCAGGACGACATGAAGATGCTGAGCCAGGGCAGCGTCAGCCTGGCGCGCATGCTTGCCGAAGACCCGGTATTCAAGCGCATGAGCCTGTACGACCGGCAAGGCCGGCTGTTGTCGGCCAGCCATGCCGACGAGGCCGCCGAGCTGCCCGAAGACTGGCTGCGCCAGCTGCAGCGGCACGTTGCCCGCTACGGTTTCAAACCGTTCCTGCCCAGCGTGCAGCCCCCCGGGCAAGCGACCACCGTGCCCAACTGGCACCTGCCCTTCCTGCTGCCGCTGACCAACCTGCCCGGTCGCGAAATCGACAATATCCTGGTGGTGCAGCTGGACATCGACTACCTGGCGGTGCTGCTGCAGCACATCGACCTGGGCGGCAGCGGGCTGGTGCGCCTGCTGCAGGATGACGGCCTGGAGCGGGTGCGCATCGATAGCAGCGGCGTGGTGGCCGGTGACGCACTGCTGCCCGGGCTGCCGGACAGCGGCAGTGAAGCAGGCATGCTGACCCAGTACGCGGCCGGCGCCCCCTACCAGAGCCTGTACCGGCGCCTGCCGGAGCGGGGTTTCAGCGTGGTGGTCAGCCAGCGCCAGGACGAAATCCTCGCGCCCTCGACGCTTGCCTATTCCCGGCAGTTCTGGTTGAACCTGAGCATGACCCTGATGATCCTCGCCAGCCTGCTGTGGACCTTGCGCCTGTTGCGCAAGCGCCAGGAGGCCTTCAGCGCGCTGGAACAGGCACAGCAGGTCAACCAGCAGTTGATCGACCGCCTCGAGGACGAACACCGGCGCAGCAGCCATGCCGCGGCCACCGACCACCTCAGCGGCCTGCACAACCGCCGCCAGTTCGTCGAGGTGGCCGGCCAGGTGCTGACCCGGCAACGCGGCAAGCGCCGGCTGATGGCGATCCTGTTCATCGACATGGACCGCTTCAAGTCGATCAACGACTCGCTCGGGCACAAGATCGGCGACCTGCTGCTGCAGGCCGTTGCCGGGCGTATCCAGCGCCTGCTGGAGCCCGGCGACGAGGCTTCGCGCTTTGGTGGCGACGAGTTCGTGGTGCTGCTGGCCGGCGAGCGCAGCGAGGAGCAGATCAATGCCTGGGTCCGCGTACTGGTGCAGAAGCTGTCGGCCACCTATGCGCTGGACGGCCAGGAGGTCAACACCAGCCCCAGCGTGGGCGTGAGTATCTGCCCGCGCGACGGCCAGGACATCGACAGCCTGATCCGCAGTGCCGATGCCGCAATGTACTCGGCCAAGCAGGCCGGGCGCGCGCAGTACCGTTTCTTCGACCCGTCGCTGAACCTGGCCGACATCCACGCCTTCACCCTCGAACAGGCCTTCGGCAGCGCCCTGGCCGAGCGCCAGTTCGTGCTGCACTACCAGCCACAGATCCGCCTCGACACCCAGCAGGTGCTGGGCTACGAAGCGCTGGTGCGTTGGGACCACCCCGAGTTCGGCCTGCTGTACCCTGACCGGTTCATTGACCTGGCCGAACGCAGCGGCTTCATTGTCGAGCTGGGCTGGGAGGTGTTGCGCCTGGCCTGCGAGGCCCTGTCGGGTTGGGACGCCCAAGGCCGGAAGACGCGGCTGGCGGTCAATGTATCTGCGCTGCAGCTACGCCAGGCAGACTTCGCTGCACGGCTACTGAGCGAACTGCAGCAGTACGCCATCGCCCCGCAGCGGCTGGAGCTGGAAATCACCGAAACCACCATCCTCGACCCCGAAGGCACGGCGGTGGCGCACCTGCACACCCTGCGCGACGCCGGGCTGGGCATCAGCCTGGACGATTTCGGCCGCGGCTACGCCGGTTTTGCCCACCTGCATTCGCTGCCACTGAGCAAGCTGAAGATCGACCGCTCGCTGATTGCGCCGCTGTCCAACAGCCACGACGACAGCCCGATCGTATCGTCCACCATCATCCTTGCCAAACGCCTGGGCCTGGAAGTGGTGGCCGAAGGCGTGGAAACCCGCGAGCAAGTGGTGTGCTTGAAGCTTGCCGGCTGCGATATCGCCCAGGGCTACCACTTCAGCCGGCCGCTGTCACCGGCGCAGCTGCGTGACTACCCGCTCTTCAACGGTGTCGAGGACAAGGCCTGCGTGTAACGCAAGCCAGATTGGGGCTGCTTCGCAGCCCCCGACAATCCCGCCAGCATCGCAGCCAGGACAGGCAATCCATTTCGGTTTATCGTGTGCCCATCATCCACTCGCCCCCGCACCATGACCGACATCGAGCGCTACCTCCGCGCCGCCACCCGTGACAACACCCGGCGCAGCTACCAGGCCGCCATCGAGCATTTCGAAACCCACTGGGGCGGTTTTCTGCCGGCCACGGCCGAGAGCATCGCCCGCTACCTGGCCGACCACGCCGACCAGCATGCCGTCAGCACCCTGCGCCAGCGCCTGGCGGCGCTCAGCCAATGGCACGTCGCCCAAGGTTTCCCTGACCCGACCAAGGCGCCACTGGTGCGCCAGGTGCTGCGCGGCATCCGCACCTTGCACCCGACACCGCCCAGGCAGGCGGCGCCGCTGTTGCTGCAGCACCTGCAAAGCGCAGTGCAATGCTTCGAAGAAGAAGCCCGCCAGGCCCGCGAACAGCATGACCTGGCCACCCTGCGCCGGGCGCGTCGCGACGCTGCGCTGCTGTTGCTGGGCTTCTGGCGCGGTTTTCGGGGTGATGAACTGGCCCGCCTGCGCGTGGAGCACATCCAGGCCGAGGCCGGCGTCGGCATCACCCTGTTCCTGCCGCGCAGCAAGGGCGACCGCGAAGCCCTGGGCGTACAGCATCGCACCCCGGCCCTCAAGGCCTTGTGCCCGGTCACGGCCTACCTGCAATGGCTGGAAGTCGCCGGCATCGCCCATGGGCCGGTGTTCCGCAAGCTCGACCGCTGGGGCAACCTCGGCGACACCGCGCTCAACAGCAACAGCCTGGTCGGCCTGCTGCGGCGCATGCTGGAGCGCGCCGGGGTACCGGCGGCGCTGTATACCGGGCACTCGCTGCGCCGAGGTTTTGCCACCTGGGCCACGGCCAACGGTTGGGAGCTGAAGGCGCTGATGAGCTATGTGGGCTGGAAAGACGCGAAGTCGGCGTTGCGCTACATCGACGCGGCGCAGCGCTTTGGCGAACTGGCCGTGCTACCGGCCAGCCAGGCGCAAAAGCTTATTCCTTGAAGGTGTGACGGGCGATGCCGCCAATTTCCGGGTTGATGGCATACAGGTCGCCAGCGTCGGGGTAATGCTGCAAGTCTTCGGCACTCATGCCCAAGCGCGCGGTGCTGATGAACAAGGTATTCATCCCCTCCCCACCGAAGCAGCAACTGGTGGGGCACGGCACTGGCATCAGTACCTGGTCGGTGAGGTGGCCATGGCGGTCATAGCGTAACAGGCAACTGCCATGGTACTGGCACACCCACAGGCCGCCGTCACGGTCCAGCGCAAGGCCGTCCGGCCGCCCCAGTTCGGCAGGGGTTTCGGCAAACAGAGTGACCGCGCCAAGCCGGCCTTCGGCCAGGTAACTGGCGCGGTAGATCGAGCGCGCCGCCGAGTCCACGAAGTACACCGTGTGGCCGTCCTGCGACCAGGCCAGGCCGGTGGGCAACGCCATGTCGTCGTGGATCACCTGATCGTTCAACTGCCCGTCAAAGCGGAACAGTGCCCCGGTGTTGCCGCTCAGGGCATCGTCCATCAGCCCGGTCACGAATCGGCCCTGCGGGTCGCAGGCGCCGTCGTTGAAACGGTAGGTCGAACGTGGGTGAACCGAGACCGAATGCCGGCGTACCTTGCGCAGCGGCACGTCGAAGATGGCCACGCTGGCGTCTTCGGTGAAAATCAGGTTGCCCTGGTCGGTCAACGCCAACGCGCCGATGCGTGCCGCGGATTCGTACAGGCACTCGGCTTCGCCATCGGGCATCAGGCGGTTGATACGGCCGCCAGAGATATCGACGAAGTACAACGCGCCGCTGCATTCATCCCAGACCAGGCTTTCGCCCAGGTCGGCGCGGGTGTTGGCGACGTTGACTGGCACATGGCTGCATGCCTTGAGGCGGTTACGCAGTTCGTCCACCTCCGCCAGCGTCATGGAACAGGCCAGTCCCAGGCCCTGTGCGGCATCGGTGAAGACCGCAACGTTGTCGTGGAAAGGCTCTGTGACGGGCATTTGCTGGCTACCTTCGATTCTCCTTTCTACGATAACAACAAAAAAATCAATGACCAAGCGCGGGGTGCGGCAGACTGCAGCGGTCGATCAAGTTCGCGTTGCGCAGCGCCACAGCCGCCCGATATCACAAGACCGCGCCCGCAGCAGCTCAGCAGCATTGGCACAAGCCTGCTCCAGGCTCATCGGCCCGCTGGCCAAGGCAAAGGCAGCGTCGACGCCATGGGCATACAGCTGCTGGTAGCCTTCACCCAAGGTCCCGGCCAGCACCACCACCGGCACCCCATGGCGCTTGGCAACCCGAGCCACCCCCATCGGCGTCTTGCCACGCAAGGTCTGGGCGTCGAAGCGCCCTTCGCCGGTCACTACCAGTTCTGCACCTTGCACCAAGGCATCCAGGCCGGCCAGTTCGGCCACCACTTCCACCCCAGGGCGGAATTGCGCGCCCATGAAGGCCCGGGCTGCGAACCCCATGCCGCCAGCAGCGCCACAGCCTGGGTAGTCCCGCACATCCTCACCCAGCAGTTGCGCACAATGGTCGGCAAAATGCCCCAGGGCCTGGTCCAGCGCCTGCACCTGCTGTGGGTTGGCGCCCTTCTGCGGGCCGAAGATCGCCGATGCGCCGTTGGCGCCACACAGCGGGTTGTCGACGTCTGCCGCGACTTCGAACTGCACCTCGGCCAGGCGCGGGTCGAGGTCGCTGGCATCGATGCGGGCCAGCTTGGCCAAGGCCAGGCCGCCCTGTTCCAGCGCTTGCCCGTGGACGTCCAGCAGGCGCAGGCCCAGCGCCCGCAACATGCCGCTGCCCGCGTCGTTGGTGGCGCTGCCGCCAATGGCCAGCACTACCCGTTGCGCGCCGGCGGCCAGGGCGGCGGCAATCAGCTCGCCGGTACCCCAGGTGCTGCTGCGGCAGGCATCGCGCTGGCCAGTCGGCACCAGTTGCAGGCCACTGGCCTGGGCCATTTCGATGATCGCCGTGCGGCTTTGCGGCAGCCAGCCCCAGCCCGCCTCCACGCTTTGCCCCAGCGGCCCGCGCACTGTCTGACGACGCAGCTCGCCGTGGCTGGCGGCAAGAATCGCATCCATGGTGCCTTCGCCACCGTCGGCCATCGGGCACTCGACCAACTCGGCCTCCGGCCAGGCCTCGGCCAGGCCCGCCGCGATGGCACGGGCGACACCGGCAGCGTCGAGGCTGTCCTTGAACGAGTCGGGGGCAATGACGATCTTCATGGGGTTTCTCCTGTCCTGATGAGCGGCATGCTGACAGGTGGCCGCAAAGGTGGCCTCGGTCAAATGCACAAAACGCCGGGCGGGTTGTTTGGGCAGATGCCTTTCACCTGCACTGGCCCTATCGCCGGCAAGCCAGCGCCCACAGGTTCAACACAGGCCTGAGAGCAGCATGCATCCTGTGGGCGCTGGCTTGCCGGCGATAGGGCCGGTGCAGGCGGCCCTTCAGTCGGCAGGCAGCAGCTGCAACCCCAGGTACAGGCTAAGCATCCCTTCCATGCGCTGCGGGTCGACCTCGCCCAGCTCGGCAATCCGCTCCAGGCGGTAGCGCAAGCTGTTGCGGTGGATGCCCAGGGCATCGGCACAGGCCTGGCTCTGGCCGTCATGGGCACACCAGGCGCGCAGGGTGGTGAGCAATTGCCCGCTGCCGTCCTTGCTGCGAATACGTTGCAACGGCTCCAGCAATTCATCCAGCGCATCGTCGTTGCGGTGCCGCCACAGCAATGCCGGCAACCGGTAACGTTGCAGGCTGAGCAGGCGCTCGCCGGGCAGTACCTCGCGCCCATAGGCCAACAGGTCGCGCACCCGGCGATAACCCCGGCGCAGTTGCTCCAGGCTTTGCGCGACACTGCCCAGGGCCAGCCGCTCCACGTCCCAGCCATGGCGCTGCAGGCGTTCCAGCAGGCGAGTTTCGTCCAGCGCCACACCTGCCGGGCGACACCACAACAACGACTGGCGGGCCGGGCTTACGCACCAACTGTCCGGGTAGCGGCTCATCAACCATGCCGCCAGGGTTTCGGCGGCTGGCCCCGAGGCCAGCTCGAACAGGCACGGTACCCGCGGCAGCTGGGGCTTGAGGCCCAGTTGCCGGGCCTCGTCGAGCAACCGGGGAGAATCGCCGCTGCCGCCCAGCAACAGGGCCAGCAAATCGTCACAGCGCTGGCGTCGCCATTGCTGGTCGGCCTGCAAATGGCGCTGGGCCAGCAGCATTTCGGCGGTCATGCGCACCAGCTCGCCATAGGTGCGCACTTGCTGCGGGTCACCGGTCAAGCCGAGTACGCCCATCAATCGGCCATCCAGCATCAGCGGCAGGTTCACCCCGGGCTGCACGCCCTTCAGACACTTGGCAGCGTCCGTATCCAGCTCGACGATGCGGCCGTTGGCCAGCACCAGTTGCGCACCCTCGTGGCGGGTGTTGATACGCTCAGGTTCGCCACTGCCGAGGATCAACCCCTGGCTGTCCATGACATTGACGTTGCATGGCAGAATGGCCATCGCGCGGTCAACGATATCCTGCGCCAGGTCATGGTCGAGTTCGAACATTGAGCGGTCCTTTGGGTGTCAGGGATTTGGGCTCGGGCACAGCAGCCCGGTGCAAGTGCTGTGCAAAAGCACAAAGACAGGCACGCCGCAGTCCCCGAGACTCGTCAGGGCGAGCGCCGGAACAGGCGACGCGGCGACAACCATAACAACAGAGAACCCGATCATGGCATACAGCCCCGCCCCTGACCAAGGCACGGACACCACCCGCAACGCGCTGTACCGGCGCATCACCCTGCGGCTGATTCCGTTCATTTTCATCTGCTACCTGTTCAACTACCTGGACCGCGTCAACGTCGGCTTTGCCAAGCTGCAGATGCTCGACGCCCTGAAGTTCAGCGAAACGGTGTACGGCCTTGGCGCCGGCATCTTCTTCATCGGCTATGTGCTCTGCGGCCTGCCGAGCAACCTGGCGCTCAACCGCTTCGGCCCGCGGCGCTGGATCGCGCTGATGATGATCGCCTGGGGCAGCCTCTCCACCTGCCTGCTGTTCGTCACCACGCCCACCGAGTTCTACGCCTTGCGCCTGTTGACCGGCGCCGCCGAAGCCGGCTTCTTCCCGGGCGTGGTGCTGTACCTTTCGCGCTGGTTCCCGGCGGCCCGCCGCGGCCGCATCATGGCGCTGTTCATGTCGGCGATCCCGGTATCGGGCCTGCTCGGCGGGCCGTTCTCCGGCTGGATCCTCCAACACTTCGCCGCCGGCCAGCACGGCCTGGCCGGCTGGCAATGGATGTTCCTGATCCAGGGCCTGCCGACCGTTGCCCTGGGTGTACTGGCGGTGTTCCTGCTCAGTGACGGCTACCAGAAAGCCGCCTGGCTGAGCCCGTCCGAACGTCAGCTGATCGCCGCCGACCTGGACGCCGATGCCGCCAGCAAGCCGAGCACCACCGGCGACGGCGTGCTCGCCGTGCTGACCAACCCGCTGATCTGGACCTTCGGCTTTGTCTACTTCTGCATCCAGAGCGGTGTGTATGCGATCAACTTCTGGCTGCCGTCGATCATCAAGAACATGGGCTTCGACAACCCGCTGCTGATCGGCTGGCTCAGCGCCATCCCGTACCTGCTGGCCGGCGTGTTCATGATCCTCTGCGGGCGTTCTGCCGACCTGCGCAACGAGCGCCGCTGGCATCTTGTGGTGCCGATGCTGATGGGCGCCATCGGCCTGCTGATCGCGGTGAACTTCGCCGGCAACCCGACCATTGCCATCCTCGGCCTGTCGATCGCCACCATGGGCGCGCTCACCGGCCTGCCGATGTTCTGGCCTATGCCCACCGCGCTGCTCAGCGCCGGCGCGGCTGTCGCGGGCCTTGCGATCATCAACTCGGTGGGCCAGATGGCCGGTTTCCTCAGCCCGTACCTGGTCGGTTTCATCAAGGACCAGACCGGCTCGACCGATGCTGCGCTGTATTCGCTGGCGGCGTTGATCGTGCTGGGTAGCCTGGTGGCCTTGCGGGTTACCCGGGCTGGCGCGCTGAGTACTGCAAGGGCCAGTTGAGGCATTCGCGGGTAAACCCGCACCCACAGGATCACCACCAACTCGAAGATGGTGGGATCCATGTGGGAGCGGGCAAGCCCGCGAAGAGGCCAGCCCAGGCCACATAAAATCCACACCCTCCACCGATCGTCAGCTCAACGCATCCCATCCCCAGCCCAGGCGTCAAATGGTTCCAAAGGTCCCTTTGGAGAACCCCCATGACCCAGCACGCCGTGGCCCGACTGGCTCAACTCGACGAACACCGCCCCCTGCGCGTCCAGGCCGGCAGCGAGGAGATCATCCTCATCCGCCAGGGCGACCAGGTGCACGCCTACCAGGGCAACTGCCCCCACGAAGGCGCGCCACTCAATGAAGGCGTGGTGTGCGGCGGCCTGCTGGTGTGCCCCTGGCACAAGGCCGCGTTCGCTGTGGACGAGGGCGCGGTCTGCGAACCGCCGGCCCTGGCCGACCTGCGCCGCTACAAAACCTGGGTCAAGGGCGACGAGGTCTGGGTCGACGACCAACCCCTGCCCAGAACCGAGCCGCCCCGCCACAGCGACGCCCGCTGTTTCGTGGTGGTCGGCGCTGGTGCCGCGGGCAGTGCCGCAGTTTCCACCCTGCTGGCCCATGGCTTTGCCGGCCGCCTGGTCTGGATCGATCAGGAGCGCCAACCAGCCTACGATCGTACTTCCCTGAGCAAATTCGTGATCGCCGGGCAGATGCCGCCCGATGAGGTGCCGGCCCTGCTCGACGCCGACGCCCTGCGCAAGGGCCAGCTGGAGCGCAAGCATGGCAAGGTGCGCACCCTGAACACGCAGAAGCGCCAGATCACCCTGGCCGACGGCCAGCAGATCGACTATGACGCCTGCCTGCTGGCCACCGGCGGCAAGGCGCTGCGGCCCGATATCCCGGGCGTCGACCTGCCTGGGGTATTTACCCTGCGTTCACGGGAGGATGCCGCGCACCTGCTGGATGCTGCCGAGCCCGGCCAGCCGGCAGTGATCGTCGGCGATGGCTTCATCGGCCTGGAAGCCGCGTCGGCCTTGCGCAAGTACGGCGTGCAGGTGCACCTGATCACCCGCCATGAGGTCCCCCTGGCCCGGCAACTGGGCGAGCGCATTGGCCGTAGCATCCGCGAGTTGCACGAACGCAAGGGGGTCACCTTCCACGGCCCTACCGAGGTCGTACGGATCGAGGGCCAGGACAAGGTCGAGGCCGTGCTGCTGGCCAACGGTGAGCGGCTACAGACGCCATTGGTGCTGCTGGGCACCGGGGTAAGGCCTGCGACCGCGTTCATTCAGGGCGTGCTGCTGACCGAGGACAAGTCAGTGCAAGTGGACGCCGAAATGCGCGCCGCAGATGGCCTGTGGGCCGCGGGGGATATCGCCACCTTCCCCCTCAGCGGGCGCCCGGTGCGTATCGAGCACTGGCGGCTGGCCCAGCAACATGGAGTGATCGCCGCCGCCAACATGCTCGGCGAGCAGCGCCGCTACGCCGACGTACCGTTCTTCTGGACCTACCAGCACGGCCGCACCTACGAAGTACTGGGCCACGCGCGGGACTGGAACCGTATCGAGTTCGTCGGCGAGCCGGAAAAAGGCGACTTCATTGCCTTGCAATGCGTGGATGAGCGGGTCGAGGCAGTTGTCGCCAAGGGCTATTCCGATGCCATGGCGACGCTGTCGCAACGCCTGAAGCGCCCGTTGACCTTGCAGGAGGCCTTGGCGCTGATCGGTTGAGGCTGCCTTTCATTGCGCCCCGGTTGTGTGTAAAACGGGTAGATCAGCCGACCGCACAAGGACCCAAGCGCATGATCTACCGCCCCCTCGGCCACAGTGGCCTGCAGGTTTCCGCCCTTACCCTGGGCAGCATGATGTTCGGCGAGCAGACCAGCACCGAGGACGCCCTGCGCATCATCGACAAGGCCTGGGACCAGGGCATCAACTTCATCGACACTGCAGACGTGTACAACGCCGGACGTGCGGAGGAAATCGTCGGCGAAGCGGTGGCCCGCCATCGCCATGACTGGATCGTGGCCAGCAAGGTCGGCTTTGGCCCGGCCGATGGCCTTCCCAACCGCAGCGGCCTGTCGCGCAAGCACATCTTCAATGCCCTCGATGCCACGCTGACGCGCATGGACATGGACTACCTGGATATCTACTACCTGCACCGCGAAGACCACAAGGTGCCGCTGGAGGAAACCGTGCAGGCCATCGGCGACCTGCTGCGCCAAGGCAAGATCCGCTACTGGGGCGTGTCCAACTTCCGCGGCTGGCGCATCGCCGAGGCGTGCCACATTGCCGAGCGCCTGGGCGTGCCCAGGCCGGTGGTGAGCCAGCCGCTGTACAACATCGTCAATCGCCAGGCCGAACCGGAGCAGCTTACCGCTGCGGCCGCCCATGGCCTGGGCGTGGTGCCATTCAGCCCGCTCGCGCGGGGCGTGCTCAGCGGCAAATATGCGCCGGGGGCGGTGCCGGATGCCGGTAGCCGTGCCGGGCGCCAGGACAAGCGCATCATGGAGGTGGAATGGCGCCAGGAGTCGCTGGCCATTGCCCGGCAGATCCAGGCCTATGTGGAAGCCAAGGGCGTGGGTATCGTCGAGTTCGCGATTGCCTGGGTACTGAACAATCGGCTGGTCAGTTCGGCGATTGTCGGGCCGCGGACCGAAGAACAGTGGGATACCTATGGCGGGGCGCTGGCGGTGAAGATTACCGCGGAGGATGAAGCGTTCATTGATTCGCTGGTCACGCCGGGGCATGCATCGACGCCGGGGTTCAATGATGTGGCGCATTATGTGAGTGGGCGGTTGGCCCGTAGCTGATCGTTCTCCTGTTCTGGCCTCTTCGCGGGTAAACCCGCTCCTACAGGATTGCCCATGACTCCAGAGCCTGTGCAACCGCTGTGGGAGCGGGTTTACCCGCGAAGAGGCCGGTAGCTTTAACCCAGCTGCGCCAGGGCCTGCGCGGCATAGGCATGCGAACGCTGCCGTGCCAGCGGGTCGTGGATGCGGCAGTCGATCATCAGTTCATCCGCACCGGTCTGCTCGATCAGCGTGCGCAACCCTTCCCTTACCCGGTCCGGCCCGCCGGCCACGGTGCAGGCCATCACCTGCTCAAGTACCTCGCGTTCATGGTCCGGCAGGCTCTCGACATAGCCCTCCTGCGGCTTGGGCAACAGGCCGACGCGCCCGACGTGCAAGTCCAGCATCCACTTGCGATGGGAGCTGGCCAGGTAATCCGCCTCGGCATCGCTGTCGGCGGCGAACAGGTTCATGCCCACCATCACATACGGCTTGGCCAGTTGTGCCGAAGGCTGGAAGTTGGCCCGGTAATGGGCAATGGCCTGCAGCAGGTAGCGCGGGGCAAAGTGCGAGGCGAAGGCATAGGGCAGGCCCAGTTTCGCTGCCAGGTCGGCACCGAACAGGCTGGAGCCGAGAATCCACACCGGTATGTCATGCTTGCCAGGCACGCCGCGCACCCGCCGTTTGCCATTGTCAGCCAGGTAGTCGCGCAGTTCGGCTATGTCCTGGCTGAAGTCGCGCTCTGGCGCAGCACCACGCAAGGCGCGCACGGTAGGCCCGGAGCTGCCCGGCGCACGGCCGAGGCCCAGGTCGATGCGGCCAGGGTGCAGGGTGTCGAGCGTACCGAACTGCTCGGCCACAACAAGCGGCGCGTGGTTGGGCAGCATGATGCCACCGGCGCCAACGCGGATATGCCGGGTGGCGTTGGCGATTTCGTTGATGACCAGTGACGTGGCGGCCGAGCCGATGCCCGGCATGTCGTGGTGCTCGGCGATCCAGTAGCGGCTGTAGTGCTGTTGCTCGACATGGCGCGCCAGTTGGCGGGACTCTTCGATCGCGTCGGCGAAGGTCTTGCCTTCGCCGATCATGACCAGGTCCAGTACGGACAGTGCAGTCATGGGGTCTCCACAGGGATTATCAGTGACTGCCAGTTTCCCTGCTGCGCAGCCAGTGATAAACCCGGCTTCAGGCCCGGCATAGGGGCCTGCCATTCCCCAATCAGTCTTCCCAGGGCACGCCCGGTTCCCAGCTGGCTACCAGCAGGTCGATAAAGCCGCGTACCCGCGGCGACAGGTGGCGCTTGCTTGGGTAGACGATGCGAATCGGGTCCGCCGGTGGCCGATAGGCTTGCAGCACCTCCACCAGGGTGCCGGCGCGCAGGTCGTCGCCGGTGATGTAGGTGGGCAGGTGAACCAGCCCGAAACCCGCCCGGGCGCCAGCGAGCATCGCCTCGGAGCTGTCGATGTTCAGCCGCCCGGGGTCTTCGCACAGGTGCAGCCCCGCTTCGGTATGAAAGCGCCACGGCATGACCTTTTCGCCGGCCAGGAAGGCGATCTTGTCATGGCCGTAGAGGTCGCCGGGCACCTGTGGTACGCCGCGTGCGTCCAGGTATGCGGGAGAGGCGCAGGTGACGAACTGCTGCCAGCCCACCGTACGGGTCAAGAGTTGCGAGTCTTCCTTCGGTACACCGATACGCACCGCAACGTCGATACCCTCCTCGACCAGGTCGACGAAACGGTCGGTGAAGCGTATATCCGCGCGCAGCTCGGGCCACTGGTTCAGGTAGCGGTCGAGAATCGGCAGCACATGGCGCTGGCCGAACGACAGGGGTGCTGTCAGGCGCAGGGTGCCGGTGGGCTTGCCACGGCGCTGGGCCATGGTGCTTTCCACCTCGTCCAGGTCGTCCAGAATCTGCCGCCAGCGCTCGTAGGCCACCAGGCCCTCGTCGGTCAGGCTCAGCTTGCGCGTGGTGCGGTTGAGCAAGCGCACGGCCATGCGCGCCTCCAGGCGAGCGATGCTCTTGCCCACCGCCGAGCGCGTCAGGCCCAAGGTGGCGGCGGCGGCGGTAAAACTGCCGGCCCTCGCGGCGCTGACGAAGGCGGCGATGTCGCCGAAGCGGTTGGGTTCCATGGGTGGTTCCTGGGTCTGGTGCGGCTGGTTTAGATAGGTATGGATTTGTGAAATGCAAGCAGGACTGTCGAGAGCGATCAAGCGAAGACCTTGATCACCAATAAATGCACGGGATAGAACAGGTAGCCCCAACGTCCCACTGCTGGCACCCGCCAATCATCATGACGCAGCAACAGCAATCCGACCGGAATGGCCAAGGCTGCAGCAGTCAGCGTCAGCACGGTAATGGGAGCCAACAGATGTTCCCGCAACCAACTGTTGGTCAGGTTCCCAGCCATGGCCAACAGGCTGGGCAACAACCAGGCCGCCCCTTCCTTGCGCCGGGCCATCAACCAGGCGCCCGGCAGCATCACCCCCGGCAGCCCGTACATCAGCTGTTCGCTGAACAGCCACCCTGCAAGCAGACCGGCAAAGCCAAGCACGCGCGCCGAGATCAACGGATGATGCACACCCCAGGCAACCAGCAACCCCAACACCAGGGTCGGCATCACGCTGAATGTTGAAGAACCACTGTCCAGCCAACGGTACGCAGGTTCCGACAGCACCGCGAACACCAGCATCAGCCCCAGATAACGCAGGTTGCCGCGGGTATAGAGCGTCCCGCACCTGGTGCGCGCCACATTCACCGCAATCGCCAGGCAAAACAGTGGAAACGCCAACCGGCCAACCACGAACAAGCCATCGGCATCAGGCCACAGAAAACGCAGGTGGTCGGCGACCATGGTCAGCATCGCCGTCCACTTGACCAGGTCCAGCCCGGCTGAACGCACGCCTCAGCGCCCGCGCTCGACTGTGGCAGGCCCCAGGTAGCGATCGGTCCAGGCAGCCAGCGGCAAAGGTGGCTGCTGCTCGACGATCCGTCGCCAGATCAGCACCAGGTCGTCGCCATTGAACGCCGCGCCTGGCCCGGCACCCTCCCACAGCGATGGCACATCGGCAATCCAGTGCCCCTGGCTGTCTCGGTGGGCCATGTTGAAGCGGAACGTGTAGTTACCCGGGATGCCCATGCGCAGGTCGCTGACCACCAGCGCATCGCCGACCTGGTCGTAGCGCAGCCAGTCATCGGTGAACCAGCGCAAGCGCTGGTGCAACGGGTGCCCGGCCAGCGCTTGCGCCAGTTGAAGATTACGCGGCAAACGTTGCATTTCTGGCGGGTGCTGGTCGAACCCGCTGCTGATGCCCTCGTAGTAATCGCCATCCGGGGTCTTGGCAAGCACCCGCCAGACCAGGCTGTTGAACGCTATCGGCACGGCACGCACCTGGCTGACGGCGATGCCTTGGCGGTCGAGGGCAGCCTGGAACCGCTGCTCGGCCGCCATGCGTCCGGCCAGGCCGAACCCCAGGTAGGCTGCGCTGAAGAGCAAGGCCAAGGTCATTAGCTGCACCGCCTTGCTTGTCAGCCCCTTGATACTTGCGTAGATCACCGCGGCCAGCAGCGGCAATGTGTAGACCGGGTCGATGATGAACACCGCCGCCCAGCTTTCCGGGGTGGCCGGCAAGGGCCAGAACAACTGTGTGCCGTAGACCGTGAAGGCGTCGAGCAACGGGTGGGTGACCAGCACCAGCCAGAACGCCAGGAACAGCCTGGGCAAGGTATAGCCTTTGCCTGGCCAGCACTTGTTGACCAGCCAGGCCAGCAGCAAGGCCAGCCCGGTGAGCACGAACAGGGAATGAGAAAAGCCGCGGTGGTAAGTCATCTGCGACACCGGGTCGGCGTAGCGGATGATCACGTCCAGGTCGGGAAGCGTGCCCAGCGCCGCACCATACAACAGTGAGCGGCGGCCCTGGATGCGGCCGAGCAGGGTACCTTGCAAGGCCGCGCCAAGTACGGCCTGGGTGATGGAGTCCAAGGGTGGCATTCCTGAAAAGGTGGTTTCCAGAAGCTACCTTCATCCAGCCCTGATGCGCAATTCCCTTGGTTATGGGCTTTCATTGTGGGAGATGGCCCAGCCCTTTGGGCTGCGCTGTCGCGTAGATAACTGAAATTGCAAGCACTCCGCATACCCTGTGGGAGCGGCTTTAGCCGCGAAGAATCCAACGCGGTGCATGGCACCGGCTGCGCCGGTGTTCGCGGCTAAAGCCGCTCCCAAAGGTCCCGCTGGCAACCTGTGGATGCGTCAGAACAACTGCCAGGTGTACACCAGCGTCAGACGGTTCTCGTCGATGTCGCTGCGGTAGTTGGACCGGGCCATGGCATTGCGCACCCGGATCCCCAGCCCCTTCAGCACCCCGCCCTGCACGGCGTAACCGATGTCCAGGTCGCGCTCGCGGTCGCGTCCTTCATAACCCAGCCCGGTGTCGACATTGTTACCGGTGATGTAGCGCACGGTCGCGGTCAACCCCGGCACGCCCATGGCCGCGAAGTTGTAGTCGTAGCGCACCTGGTACGAGCGTTCGTCGGTGTAGGCGAACTCATAGGTCGGTACTTCGTTACCCAGCGGCGAGATGTTGGCGAACACCCGTGGGAAGGGGCTGTCGCCATAAATGCCCTGGTAGCCGGCATGGAAGCTGTGCCCGCCATGCCGGGCAGTGAACATCGAAAAGAACGCCTGGTTGTCGATGTTGCCGAGCAACGCATCGCCGTCCTCGCGCGCGGTGAAATACCCCAGGTTGGCACTGAGCACCCAGTTGCCCAGGGGCTTGCTGTGCTTGAGGCCGACAAAGCCCTGTTCGTAAATGTCCTCCAGCTGGCCATACCACAGGCTGACGCTGCTCTGGTTGGCATTGAACGCATAGTCCCCGCCCAGGTAGTTGAAGGCGTCGCTTTCTACCTGGCGGATCGGCACATGGCCGAGCATGGCGTTCATCTTGCCGTCGCCGCCTTCGTTGCGCAGGTGGGTGCTTTTCAGGTGCCCGGCCTGCACGGTCAGGCCGTCGATTTCCGCCGAGCTCAGGCTGGCGCCCTGGTAGGTCGGTGGCAACAGGCGGATGTCGCTGAAGGTCAGCACCGGCAGGTTGGGTTGCAGTTCGCCGACGCGCAATTCGGTTTTGGACAGCCGGGCCTTGAAGGTGGGCGCGATGCGGCTGTATTCGTCGGCGGCGCGGCCATCGCCGTGCACCGGCAGCAACCCGGTATTGGTGCGATCGGGGCTGCTGTCGAGCTTGATGCCCAGCAGGCCCAGGGCATCAATGCCAAAGCCGACCGTGCCCGGGGTGTAGCCCGACTTGAAGTCGAGGATGAAGCCCTGGGCCCACTCCTCGGCCTTGGATTGCCGGTTGGCCCCGACGATGTCGGAGAAGTCGCGGCTGAAGTAGTAGTTACGGGCACTCAGGGTGGCCTTCGAATCTTCGAAGAAGCCGCCTTCGGCGGCCAGCAACGGTTGGCTGAGCAAAGTCAGGCCCAGGGCGACGCAAGGGGTTTGGTTCATTCCGAAGCTCTCTTGATCTTGTTTTTATGGGTAAAGCGTTGGAAGCACGGCGGTTCATGGGGTACGGCGCAGCACCTCCCGGGCACGTGGCTGGCGCAGCCTCAGCAACCCATGGCTCAGCAGGCCGAACAGCAGGCCCCAGAAGGCTGCCGACAGGCCCAGGAAGGCCACCCCCGAAGCGGTGACCAGGAAGGTGAACAGCCCGGCATCGCGCTCGGTTGGTTCCGCCAGGCTGCGGGCCAGGGCTTCGCTGATGGCCCCATACAGGGCCAGCCCGGCCAGGGCGGCGATCAGGGCGGCGGGGAATGCTGCGAACAGCGACATCAGCGTGGCCCCGGCGATCCCCAGCAGCAGGTACAGCGCACTGCCAGCCACCGCCGCGACATAGCGCCGCCGTGGGTTTTCATGGGCCTCATGCCCGGTGCACAGGCTGGCGGTGACCGCCGCCAGGTTCAGCCCGTGGCAACCGAACGGCGCCAGCGCGGCACCGGCCAGGGCGCTAGCGCTGATGATCGGGCTGGCCGGCGTGGGGTAGCCGGCGTTGCGCAGTACTGCCATGCCCGGCATGAACTGCCCGGTAAGGGCCACCAGCACCAGCGGCAGTGCCAGGCTGAATACCGCTGCCAGGCTGAACTGCGGGGTGACCCACTGCGGCGACGCCAGCTCCAGCACCAAGGCCTCGCTGCGAAACGCCCCGCTGGCCACGGTCACCAGTGTGCCCACGCACAGCACCGCCGCCACGGCGTAGCGCGGCTGCACCCGGCGCATCAGCACGTAGGTGACGAACATCGCCAGTACCAGCAGCGGTTGCACCGGCAAGGCGCGGAACACTTCGATGCCGAAGCTGAACAGGATGCCGGCCTGCATGCCGGCGGCGATGGAGCCCGGCAGGCGCGCGATGATACGGTCGAAGGCCCCGCTGATGCCGATCAGCAGCAGGACCAGGTTGGCAACCAGGTAGGCGCCAACGGCCTGTTCCAGGCCCAGTTGCGGCAAGGCGCTGACCAACAGCGCCGAGCCAGGGATCGACCAGGCGATCACCACCGGCACCCGGTAGCGCAGGCTGAGCAGCGCGCCGAGTACGGCACTGCCCATGGACACTGCCCAGACCCAGGAGGACAGTTGCCGATGGGACAGGCCGGCGGCTTCTGCGGCGTGGAAGATGATCACCAAGGGGCCTGCGTAGGAGATCATCGTGGCGATGCAGCCGGCGACGATGGCGGACAGTGAACTGTCCTTGATCAGGGTTTTCATGGCACCTCTCGCAAGGCATCTGGCCGGGCTAAGTGACCGGCTCTTGTTCTTGTGTTGCCTTCTTCGCGGGTAAACCCGCTCCCACAGGGACTACACAGGTTCCAGCATTTGCGCCGTACCTGTGGGAGCGGGTTCACCCGCGAAGAAGACAACTGGGTGGATCAGGCCTCCTGCAACGCCCGCGGCCGCCCACTGCGCTGCTCATCGGCACCGCCCCGGGCCTGCTGCAACTGGAAGTCGAATTTCAACTCGGCATGTCGCCCCGCCTCGCCCTCGACGAACACCACCTCGCCCACCAGCCCATCCCGCGTGGCATAGGCAAAGTCATCCCACAGGTATTTGTCTCCGGCCAGGTTGATCTGCGTGGTCAGGTGTCGGTACCCCGGTGCCGAGATGAAGAAGTGCACATGCGCCGGACGCTGGCCGTGACGGCCGAGCAGGTCCAGGCACTCCTGGGTCGGCCCCTGTGGATCGCAGCCATACCCGGACGGCACGATGGAGCGTGCGCGGTAGCGGCCTTCGCCATCGGTGATGATGCGCCGGCGCAGGTTGTACTCGGACTGGCTCTGGTCGAAGAACGAATAGGTGCCACGGGTATTGGCATGCCACAGGTCGACCGTGGCCCCAGGCAACGGCCGCCCTTGTGGGTCGAGCACCTGGCCCTCGAGGTACATCGGCGTGGCCACGCCCTCCTCGCTACCGTCATCCATGCGTACTTCACCTTCCGCGATCGGCGCGCCGGCCACGTACAGCGGGCCTTCGATGGTGCGTGGAGTGCCGCCGACAAGGCCTGCCTGCTGGTCCTTGGCATCCTGCAGCAGGTCGAGGAAGTGCTCGATGCCCAACCCAGCCACCAGCAACCCGGCCTCGCCGCGGCCACCCAGGCGGTTGAGGTAGTCGACGGCATGCCAGAACTCGTCTTCGCTGATGTCCAAGTCTTCGATCAACCGCGCGGTGTCTTGCAGCACGCGTTGCACGATGCGCTTCAGGCGCGGGCTGCCGGCATCGTTGCCAAAGCCTGCGGCCTCTTCGAAGAACTGCTGTACCTCGGCAGTGTGGGAAATTTTCACGGTCATGGTGGTTTACCTCATGTTGTTTTTCTGGAGTTACGCCTGTGCCGCAACCGCCTGGGCGTGCCGACGGCCGCTGGCCAGGTGCACGGCCATTGCCAGCGCGGCAATTGCGCCAGGGATGGCGAATGCGATGAAATTGAGCTGCAGGGGCAGGTTGACGCCCATCAGTGCACCACCCAGCAGCGGGCCGACGATGGCGCCGTTGCGGCCGATGCCCGAGGCCCAGCCCAGCCCGGTGGAACGCACCGATAGCCCGTACAGCTGGGCGGCGCCGGCATACAGCAGGATCTGCGTGCCGATGGTGGTGGCGCCGGCAATGAAGATCAGCAGGTACAGCACCGGCATCGGGCTGTTCACGCCCAGCAGGCTGATCGACAGCGCGGCGGCGATGAAGAACGCCACTTTGACTTTGACCAGGCTGTAACGGTCGCCCAGCCAGCCACCGAGAATCGCCCCGGCCATGCCACCGAAGTTCAGCGCCAGCAGGAACGACAGGCTCGAGCCCAGGCTGTAGCCGGCGTTGGCCATCAGCTTCGGCAGCCAGGAGCTGAGCGCGTAGACCATCAGCAGGCAGCAGAAGAACGCCAGCCACAGCGCCAGGGTGCGAATGGCCAGGCCGTTGCGAAACAGTTCCAGCACCGAAGCCCCGCTGCCTTTGCGGTCGGCCGCCTGCAGCACATCGTCCGCCTTCACGTCGCAATCCGGGTCCAGCCGCTTGAGCATCTTGCGGGCCTCGTCGGTACGGCCCTGGCGTACCAGGAAACCGATCGATTCAGGGAGGTAGTACAGGATTACCGGCAACAACAGCAGTGGCACCGCTGCGGCGAAGAACATCGATTCCCAGCCAAAACGCGGCAGCATGAAGATGCCGACACCCGCCGAGAGCATGCCGCCCAGCGAGTAGCCACTGAACATGATCGCTACCAGCGTGCTGCGCAGTCGCTTGGGCGCGTACTCGTTCATCAGTGCCACGGCGTTGGGCATCAGGCCGCCACAGCCCAGGCCGGCAATGAAGCGGTAGATGCCGAACTCGCTCGGGCTGCTGGCAAACCCGTTGAGGATGGTTGCCCCGGAGAACAAGGCGAAACAGATGGCGATGCCCTTCTTGCGCCCGATGCGGTCGGCCAGGCTGCCGAACGCCAGGGCGCCGAACATCATGCCGAACAGCGCATAGCTGCCCAGTGCACCGGCCTGCAACGGGGTCAGGCCCCACTCTTTCATGATGACCGGCAGTACCACGCCGTAGATGAACAGGTCATAGCCGTCGAAGATCAGCAGCAGGCCGCACCAGGCCATGACCATCCAGTGGAACGGGGTAAAGCGCGCGTTATCGATGATCGGGTGTACGTCAAGGGTTCGCATGGCATCTGTCGCTCTTGTTTTTGTTGTGAAAGAAAGCTTTTTGCCTTGGGGTGTCGCTCAGCCGAGGTCGCCGCCCCCTACCGGCAAGGTCACGCCGGTGATGTACGAGGCTTCGTCGGAAGCCAGGAACAGGATTGCGCCCACCTGCTCGTCGATGCTGCCGTAGCGGTGCATCAGGCTGCTGTCGAGGGTCTGGTCGACGATCTGCTGGTACCAGTGCTTTTCCTGTTCGGTCTGCTCGGCACTGTTGCGCGGTACGCGCCGGGGTGGCGCTTCGGTGCCGCCGGGAGCAGTGGCGTTGACCCGGATGCCACGGCCGGCGGTTTCAAAGGCCAGGCACGCAGTCAGCGCGTTGACGCCACCCTTGGCTGCGCCGTAGGGCACGCGGTTGACGCCACGGGTGGCGATGGACGAGACGTTGACGATGGCGCCGCTGCAACGTTCGAGCATGTATGGCAGTGCGGCATGGCAGCACCACAGGGTGGGGAACAGCGAACGGCGTACTTCGGCTTCGATCTGGTCCACTTCGTAGTGTTCGAAGGGCTTGGCCCAGATGGTGCCGCCAACGTTGTTGACCAGGATGTCGAGGCGGCCGAACGCTTCAACCGCGTTGGCCATGACCCTGGCGCAGTCACCATATTGTTCCAGGTCGGCGGTGAGGGTGAGCATGCCCTCGCTGGCCAGTTCGTGAACCAGTTCGGAGCGGTCTACCGCTATCACTTGCGCGCCTTCGGCCTTGAGCCGCCAGCACACGCCACGGCCGATGCCCTGGGCGGCACCGGTGACCAGGGCGACCTTGCCTTGGAATCGGTTGTTCATATGCAAATCTCCGCTAGCCCGCGGTCCCTGTGGGAGCGGGTTTACCCGCGAATGCGTCCGACAAGACAAAACCGCTGTACCTGCCGGCCTCTTCGCGGGTGAACCCGCTCCCACAGAAGCGGTGTTATGTTCGGATGAAGGAAATCAGGCCGCCGCCGCGAACTTCTCGTAGTAGAAGTTCGCCGGTGTAATGCCCTGCTCGCGCACGTACTGGCTGACCGCCTCGACCATCGGTGGCGGGCCGCACAGGTACACATCCACATCGCCATCGTTGAGGTGGCGCGGTTCGATGTGCTGGGTCACGTAGCCCTTCTGCGGGTACTGGCTGTCGGGGTTGGCCACGCAGGCACTGAAGGTGAAGTTGGGGATGCGCGCCGCCAGCGCCTGCAGGCGGTCGAGTTCGACCAGGTCGAAGTCGTTGGTCACGCCGTAGATCAGGTGCAGCGGGTGCTCGCTGCCCTGCTCGGCGATCTTCTCCAGCATCGCCGTGAACGGCGCCAGGCCGGTGCCACCGGCCAGCAGCAACAGCGGACGCTGGATCGGCCGCAGGTAGAAGCTGCCCAGCGGCCCGGCCAGGGTCATGCTGTCGCCGGCCTTGGCCAGGTTGGTCAGGAAACTGCTCATCAACCCACCCGGCACGTTGCGGATCAGGAAGCTGACCTCGCCGTCCTTCTGCAGCGAGCTGAACGAATAGGCTCGGCTCTGCTCGCTGCCCGGCACCTTGAGGTTGACATATTGCCCCGGCAGGAAGGCCAGGCGGCTGAGGGATTCACCCTTGATCGACAGGGCAATGGTGCTGGCCGACAGTTGGCGGACATCACTGATGGCGGCCTCGAAACTGGCCTGTTCGGTCTTGCACAGCTGCGACGAGGCCGGGATGCGGATGACGCAGTCGCTCTCGGCGCGCATCTGGCAGGTCAGTACGTAACCTTCGGCGACTTCGTCTTCGCTCAGGGCATCTTCGATGAAGTTGTCGCCCAGGTCGTAGCGGCCGGACTCGGCCTTGCACTTGCAGGTACCGCAGGCGCCGTCGCGGCAGTCCAGCGGGATGTTGATGCCCTGGCGGTAGGCGGCGTCGGCCACGGTTTCATGGCCGGTGGCCTCAATGAAGCGGGTAACCCCGTCTTCGAAATTCAGTGCGATCTGGTAGCTCATGTTGCACCTCGCGGGCGAGCCGGGCCACGGTACGTCGCAGGACGCTCCGGGCAGCGCTCGCAAAACCCTGGATCAGATGTGGTAGATGTCGATGACCTGGCGAACGTAGTCGTTCTTCAGCACCACCTTCTTGGCCTTGATCAGCGGCTGCTCGCCGCGCAGGTCGAGGGTGTAGAAGCTGGTGCCGAAGTAACTGTCGGTGGTCTTGTAGCGGAAGCTCAGGGTGTGCCAGTTGAAGCGCACCTGGCAGCTGCCCTCGCCCTGCTCGACGATCTCGATGTTGCTGATGTTGTGCGAGGTGCGGGTGTCGGGCACGGTCGCACTGGAGCGCTCGGTCTTGATGCGGAACACCCGGTCTTCCAGGCCGCCACGGTTGCCGTACCAGATCAGCGAGATTTCGCTTTGTGGGTCTTCGGTGAGGGTGTCGTCATCGTCCCAGCTCGGCATCCAGAAGGTGCAATCGCTGGCGTACATTTCCAGCCACTGATCCCACTGGGCGTCATCCAGGTAACGCGCTTCGCGGAAAAGGAAGTCGCGCACGGTTGCATACAGGCTCATTGCACGGCCTCCACGGGGATCAGTTGCTGTTCATCCTTCAAGGCCTGGATCATGGTTTCCTGCCAGTACTTGTGCTGCAGCACGAACAGGCCTTCGTCCTCGGTGCGTACGCCCGACAGCAGCGGCTTGAGCTCGATTTCCCGGGCCGCCTCGTCGGCGCCTTCCACCCAGTGTTCAGCGCCGCGGGACATGTCGTTCCAGCCGGTACCGCCGCCGTAGCCGGTCTGGCACGAGCGGAACTCTTCCAGGTCGTCGGGGGTGGCCATGCCGCTGACGTTGAAGAAGTCTTCGTACTGGCGAATACGCTTGGCGCGGGCATCGGCGCTCTCGCCTTTCGGCGCGATGCAGTAGATGGTGATTTCAGTCTTGTTCACCGAGATCGGCCGGGCGATGCGGATCTGCGAGCTGAACTGGTCCATCAGGTACACGTTCGGGTACAGGCACAGGTTGCGCGAGTTCTCGATCATCCAGTCGGCACGGGCCTGGCCGAAGTCGGCGGCCAGTTGGTCGCGGCGCTCGTAAGCCGGGCGGTCCTCAGGGTTGGCCCAGCGGGTCCACAGCAGCAGGTGGCCGTGGTCGAAGGAGTAGAAGCCCCCGCCCTGCTTGGCCCAGGCGCCAGCGCTCATGGTCTTGATCTCGTCACCCGCCTCGCGCTGCTTGCGCTGGTTCTGGGTGGCGGCATAGTTCCAGTGCACGGAGCTGACGTGGTAGCCGTCGGCGCCGTTCTCGGCGGTTAGCTTCCAGTTGCCTTCGTAGATGTACGAACTGGCGCCGCGCAGCACTTCCAGGCCTTCCGGCGACTGGTCGACGATCATGTCGATGATCTTGGCCGACTCGCCCAGGTGCTCGACCAACGGCTTGACGTCGGCCTTCAGGCTGCCGAACAGGAAGCCACGGTACGACTCGAAGCGTGCCACCTTGGTCAGGTCGTGGGAGCCGTCGCAGTTGAAGCTGTCGGGGTAGCCGGCGTTGCTTGGGTCTTTGACCTTGAGCAGCTTGCCGCTGTTGTTGAAGGTCCAGCCGTGGAACGGGCAGGTGTAGCTGGAGCGGTTGCCGCGCTTGTGCCGGCAGAGCATGGCGCCGCGGTGGCTGCAGGCGTTGAGGAAGGCATTGAGCTCACCGTCCTTGTTGCGCGCGATGAAAATCGGCTGGCGCCCCATGGTCAGGGTGAGGAAGTCGTTTTTCTCGGGTATCTGGCTTTCATGGGCCAGGTAGATCCAGTTGCCCTCGAAGATGTGTTTCATCTCCAGGTCGAACAGGCGTGGGTCGGTGAACATCTCGCGCTTGCAGCGGTAGATGCCCTTTTCACGGTCGTCCTCGAGCAAGGCATTGAGGTAGTCGAATCCCAGGGACATGGCCAGGGTCTCCCTTGTTATTGTTTAGACCTGGTCAGGTTAGGGAGACCGCTTGCGGGGGACTATCCGGATTGTGCAGAGTGCTATCCAGCTTTGCCGGGATCTCGCACGTTCGGAATTTGCCGTTTGGGGTCATGTAGCCAGCTGATTGCACTAGGAGTATTTTTGGCGAGCTTCATCTTTTCGTAGAGCGGAACGAGCACGCCGATCGCCTCGCTTAGTCGACTCTGCGAACTGATAGGTGCTGCAGCTTGGCTGACTGTCCAACCCGCTTCCCGTTTCAAGTTTTCTCCATAATTGCTGATCAGTTTCAGCGTGGTGCCTTCCACCAGCAGAATTTGAGGATCAGACCGTTCCGCCGATGTCATTATGTGGCTCAACTGATTCCCATAACCACGGCCCAGCTCATTGACCGCTCCCACGATACGTTCGCTTACTACCGGAGAAGTCGTTGTTTTCCCTTTGGATTCTGGATTTCGCATGTGAAACCCTGCCTTAGGGCGAACGCTCGGCAACCGCACTCTGGGAAGCTTGAAGTGACCGCTCGGGTCAGTATTATTAACGGGATCCCCAGCACAGTAGACGTAACAATTCAACCCTCCAGCGCCCATCGGGCTCCAGCTGTCAGGGCTGAGGAACCTCATCAATATCGGATTGAACGCACGGTATCCATTCCCCAGCAAATAGTGCCCTGCAACCGGCGCTTTTCTCTGCCCGCTGAAGCGCAGCACTGGTGCGTATTGACTGCATCCATCATGTCCATAAACGGTGTACTGCAATGAAGTCGACATGATTGCAACCTTTTACCCGAGATAAGACAAATGGTGTGTTGTGCATGAAATGCAAACAACTGGCAGAAATGTCAGGTGGCCAAGCGGGCGGATGTCATCCCCGCCGCTTGAACGTCTGCGACGGCAACTCACCAAACTGCTGCCGATAGACCTCGGAAAAACGCCCCAGATGAAGGAAACCGTAATCCAGGGCCAGCTCCGTCACACTGCGCACCCCACAGGTCGGATCGCTCAGGCATGCATGCACCCTCTCCAGCTTGCGCTGGCGCACGTAATGTTTGGGTGTGGTGCCCAGATGCTGGTCGAACAACGCATACAGTGATCGCAAACTCATGCAGGCCTGCTCTGCCAGTACCTCAGCCGACAACTCCAGCTTCAGGTTGCGCTCGATGTAGTCAAGAATGCGCTCAAGCCCCGCTTGCGGCCCGCTCAGGCATTCGCGACGGATATTGGTACTCATCAGGGTCAGCAGCTTGCTGGCGACGATCTGGCTGTAGTGGCCCTGCACCCTGGGCAGCGAATCGCTCACCTCTGCTTCCTGGCAGACCATGGCCAGCAGGTTGACGAACCCGTCCAGCTCGTCCAGCCGGTAATGGTTGCGCAAGAACCGCACCCCGCCATCAGGGCGGTGCCAGCGCTGTTCGTCGCAGATCGAGTCCAGTAGCCGGGTCGGCACCTTGAGGATGAATTTCTCGCAGTCTTCCGAGTAGGTCAGGTCAACCGGGTCGTCGGGGTTGATCAACAACAGTTCGCCCGGCACCAGGTGGTGCTCGCGCTTGTGCCCACGCCACAGGCAGTTGCCGTTGAGCAGCACCTGCAGGTGGTAGATGGTTTCCAGTGCCGGCGAGGTAACGCGCACGCTGCCGCCGTAGCTGATGCGGCACAGGTCCAGCTCAGCGAACTTGCGGTGACTGAGACTGGCTTGCGGATGAGTGGTGCGGGACAGACCGATGCAATGCTGGCCTACGTGCTGGTTGACATAATCGGACACAGCATAAGGGTCGGCGTGATGAAACACGCTACTGCGCTCGCTCAGCAGGCGGCTTTCCATAGGCAAGGTTACCCGGATCGTTATTGTTCTGGTTGCCGCATCCTACGGCCCGGCGGGCTGTGGTTGCGGTCGTCACGGTCATTCTATCGAGCCGGCTGCGAGTCGCGGGGGCAGGCGACAACCGGTGGATGGGCACACTTAAGCAAAAAGGCGGGGGTTGGGCAATGCGACCTTGGGAATGGATGGGCGGATAGCGAACAGTAAGGACAGGTCAGTGTTCGTTTATCGAACGGCTCAGGCAGCCCGGCACCGCTCACTTCACTGCACCGGCAGGAAATTCATCAACAGCAGGCTTTGCGCATAATTCAACCCAATTCGTCGATAACGCTCATCCAGCAACTCCGCCAGCAAGTCCAGCCGTGCCACGATCTTGCCGAACTCCACGGCAAAACTCAGGTTGCTGCCCTCTTCCGAGATCTCGTTGGAGAACAACAGCAGCACACCATTGGCATCCTGCCGCTGGCTCAACATCCAGGTGGCCTTTTCGATATTGCGCGCCGCGTTGTTGACGAACAGCGGGTCGATGGTATCGGTCATGTAGAACTCGGTACGGCCGCCGTGCGCGGTAATCAGCATGCTGCCGATGGCGTAGATGAACGCACCGACCCGGTCACCGCGAAACTCGGGGCTCAGGGCGTAGCTCAAGGCTGCCAGGTCGCGACGGTTGCCCAATTGCGGCAAGGGCTGGCGTTGCTCGATGGCGATACGGATCTGCCGCTCGGCAGTTGCAGCATCCACGTAGCCGGACAGCTTCCACTGGTTGGGGTTGCGCAGGTACAGCTTGTTCATCAGCAGGTACAAGCTCTGCAGGTTGTCGCGCATGGACAGCGTGGCCAGGCGGTCGACGCTGGTCTGGAACAGTTCGCTGGGCTTGCCGTTGCCGAACTGGTCGAGCACGTCGCGGCCCTGCTGCTGGGTGCAGGCGCACAGGCATGTGAGGGCGCCTGCCATTAGCACGCGGGGGAAGAATTTTGGCTTGCTTGCAACCATCGGCACCGGGTCGATATTCGGCGGCCGCACCGTGGATCAGTGTGGCCTGGCCAAGCATAGAGCCCGGAAATTGGAAAAAGTGCTATGTGCGCCAATTATGAGGAGCTCGATGAACTGACATCACGTGGATACGCCATACGTCAGGATGACGCCGTACGATGGCAGATTGACTGCGCAAAATGCCGCGCCGGTCATGCCCGTACGGGTAATCCATCAGGCATTCACTCAAAGCTCCATCAGATCAACCTCGCAGTCTTGCTAGTTTACGCTTTGTTTCGAGGGGCTAATAATTTTCCTGTAGAGAATTATATGGAATAGCTATCTATATCATGGCAGCAGACGCCTGCTTGCCCCTCAATGCATCGGTATACACATGAAAAAAGAACTTGCAATATCCAGGCACGCGAAGTTTGACAATACTATCCATTTGAGGTTACTGGGCTATTTGGGTCTCGTTTCCTGGGGGTCAACCAAACACATCAAATCGATAGAATATACTCTGTATTCAAATGACATCCCCTCAGGGAGCGAGGTGCAAGAACGAATATTTACTACAGTGTGCTCGTTCACCCAAGTGAAACACGAACCCAAGAATCAATACCATGGCAAGGTAGTCATCTCCTACCAGGATGGTACAACCGAAGAGCACGTGTCCAAAAAAATTTCGATTACCGATATAGAAATACCGTCGATCAGCACCTCCTCCAACCCCTCTGCACGCGTAAAATACTTTTCCACGAAAGAGAACTTCAGGCCTTCGCCCGATTGCAGCTATTATATTGAAATTCAATTCGAAACGGACGGTTTGGAACACTTCCGCAAAGACGACCCGCTGCGCGCTATCCAAGACAAGGTTGGCCACCTTGAGTTGACAAAAAATCCGGTTCGTCGTCAGGATCTGTACAGCATCACGCAAACAATTGAAATAGCGGACATGCTGTCGATCACCCAAATTTTGAGCAAGCTGGACTACGTGAGGTATGCAGCCCTGACACCAACGCCTCATTCGCTGAACGCCAAATCGCCGGACTTCGATAACACGACTGAGAAGCTGCCAGTCACTGAACTCAACAGCGACCAGACTCCGGACTTCACAGACAGGCAGGGCTACCTTGATGCAATATCAGCCACCGGTCAATTGGGCATGAACGTGAGAGAAGCCTGGCGGCAATCGGTTGGTTCACACGCCACCGTAAGGCATCTTGACTTCGGTGTATATGAGGACCATGAAGACCTGAAAGGGCACATTACGATTGCAACCAATGGCAAGAGCAATAAGGAGCATGGCACAGCCTCCACAGGCGTAATTGCAGCCATGGACAATGGTGTTGGCATCAAAGGCGTTGCACACGACTGTAACTTCATCTATTACGATAAAGGTACAACCATGGAGCCCATTCTGGATGATGTATTGCCTGGCGATATTGTCAGCCTGGATATCCAGACCGCAGACGCCTACCCCATCATCGCTTATTGGAGTTGGTGGAGCAAAATAAAAGCGGTGGTTGAACGCGGTGGCATCGTGTTCATGGCGGCGGGTAACGGCCTTTCCGATTTGGCCTGGCTGATTGAAAAGAACCTGATGGAAGATTTTGGCGACAGTGGCGCTTTCCTGGTGGCGGCATGTCAAGATTCAGATGGCCGCATTCAGGGCTATTCCAATTACAACCATTATGGACTACTGGTTAACTCCTGGGGCAGCCCCAGGGTGGTCACCACTGGTTATGGTGACCTCTTCAGCCCAGACAGCAGCCATACCAGGGATTACACAGCACGGTTCGCCGGGACCTCGAGCGCGCTGCCTCTGGTAGTCGGCGTCGCTGCGCTGCTGCAGTCCTACAGCATCGAACAATTCAACCTCTGCCTAACAGCCAAGGAGTTGGTCGCTATTCTTGCAAAGACCGGATACACAGAAGGCAGCCAAGACAAAATTGGCCACAGGCCGAACGCCGAGGCTGCTTTTGCCTACTTGTATGAACTCGTTTCAGCATCATCAGCAATAAATTGATTTAGCGTGCAGCACCTGCCGTGCTGATCGTGGAGCGCCCCACGAACAGCACGGCACCGTTGCTGCACAAGTTACATGGCGTGACGCAACATCTCCACCACCTGCGCATGCAGCGCCGGGTCGCCACAGGCCACCACGCACCCGCCATTCTGCGCGCTGCTGCCATCCCACGCCGTGATCACCCCGCCCGCCCCTTCGATGATCGGCATCAGCGCCTGCACGTCATATGGCTGCAGGCTCGCCTCGACAATCACGTCGACGAACCCGGAAGCCAGCATGCAATAGGCATAGCAATCGCCACCGTAACGCATCAGACGCGCCTTGCCGGCAACGGCCTCGAACGCGGCCTTCCGCGCGGCGGTATCGAACATGTCCGGCGTGGTGCACATCAACGTGGCGGAGGCCAGGTCGGCACAGGCGCGGGTCTTTAACGGCGCACCGCTGCGCCAGGCGCCTTCCGGCGTTCCGACAAAGCGTTCGCCGGTGAACGGCTGGTTCATCACCCCGACCACCGGGCGCGTGCCGTCGTTCAGGGCGATCAGCGTGCCCCACAGCGGCAGGCCGGTGATGAAGGCGCGGGTGCCGTCGATCGGGTCGAGCACCCAGGTCAGCGGGCTGCTGCCGACTGCCACGCCGGCTTCTTCGCCGAGGATGCCGTGGTCGGGATAGCGGGCCTGGATCAGCTCGCGCATGGCGTCCTCGGCTGCCTTGTCGGCCACGGTCACCGGGTCGTACAGGCGCCCACCCTTGTCCTCGACGTCCAGGCTGGCGCGAAAGTATGGCTTGATCGCCACGGCAGCGGCATCGGCCAGCTGCTCGGCAAAGGCGCGGAATTCGCCGATCTGTTCAGCACTCAGGGACATGGGGCGGGCCTCGTGAAAATGATGGGGCCCGCATCATACCCGACACGCAGTGCCGCGCCAGCCTCCACCAGGCTGCTCATGCGCCCTGCGCGGTCTAGACTGAACAAGACCAGATCACCGGGGGGCTGCCACACGTGGAGGTGTGAGATGAGCCAGTTCAAGCGTCTGTTCGTCATGCTCGGCCCGCAGATGCGCCACACGCCAGCGCTGCAACGCGCTGCGGCGCTGGCGGAATCCAGCGGTGCGTTGCTGGATATCAACGTGTTCGTCGACGATGTCGACACCTTCGGTTTGATGAGCGATAGCCGCGAGCGGGAACGGCTGCTCAGTGACAACCGCCAATGGCTGGCGGACGAAGCCGAGCAACTGGCCAACGCCGGCCTGGATGTATCTACCGAACTGCTGCTGACCCGCGACCCGCTGAGCAGTGTGCTGGAACGGGTCGAGCGCCTGGGCTGCGACCTGCTGATCAAGGATGTGCAGCACGAACCGGTGCTCAAGCGCTTGCTGGTAACGCCACTGGACTGGCAGTTGCTGAAGGACAGCCCGGTCGCCGTGCACCTGGTCAGCGATATCCGCCTGCCCCTGCCCCGGCAGATTGCCGCCGCGGTGGACCTGAACAGCCATGGCGCAGGCGAGCATCTGGATGAGCAGGTGATCCGCTGCGCCCATGCCTTGGCCCTGCAGTGCAATGCCGAGTTGCACCTGCTGCATGTATGCGACGCGGCCAAGACACACATTGCCGACTTCGGCGCTGGCACGGTGACCATGCCCGGCTTCGATGTCAGCGTGCGCACCGCGCAGCGGGCGGCGTTCAACCGGCTGGGCGACCACCACCAGATCCCGCTGGAGCGCAGGCACTTCCTGGAAGGGGCCGCGATCAAGGCGATTGCCCAGTTCGTCGGCCACAGCCGGGCGGATGTGATCGTGATGGGCAGCCACCGGCATGATGCCATGCAGACGTTCCTGGGCGGGACCACGGCGCATGTGCTGGAACATCCGCTGTGCAATGTGTTGGCGATCAAGGCGGTTCGGTGAGTGCTGGTATACGGGGTTCTAAGCGGGAATCCCAGAAAATTCCGTCATTCCGTATGATGAAAATTCAGTCGACTCCTCGCTTGACGTGACGAGCGCCAAAAGCCTGCCGCATCTGCCTGGCGCGCTCGAGCTCATCGCCATGCAAATACATCGACGTCGTGGCGATCGACGCATGGCGTAGGTTGTCGCGCACCGCGGTGAGCTGAGCTCCCCGGGCCAACGCATGGCTGGCATGACTGTGACGCATCCAATGAGGCGTGGCACGGCGCAGCTTTTCGGCGGCGACCGGATGATCGGCCTCAATGGCCTCAGCGGCTTGCGTAAAGAATCTTCGCAACACGCACCAAAGGTGAGGGCCGGTGATGCCGGCATTACCGTCTTCCCCAAGACTGCCCACCAGGGGCGTTTTCGGATTCCACCGTTCCCGGCTGACTGGCAGTTGACGCTGTGCCAAGTATTGGTCCAGCGCCGTATACGCGAGCGGCGGCAAGGCCACCTTACCTGGTTTGCCACCTTTGCCAACCAAATGCAGCCAGTGGTCACCGTGCTCGTCGAGGCGGACATTACCCAGGACGGCGCCGACCAGTTCGCTAGCGCGCAGGCCCGTGGCATAGCCGAAGTCGAGCATGAAGCGCAGGCGTTGTGCTGCCGGCTCGGACCAGCCGTAGGACCATTCCAGGCCGTCTGCAATGGCGCGCAGCAGTAGCCATTCTCCCTCGGTAAAGCCTCGCGCCGTATCCAGTGCGGGCCGCAAGGCGTGACCGCGTACCTTGACGCCGGCGAAAGGGTTGGCCAGCACATAGCGCTGCTCGATGAGCCACCGGAACAGCGCCGAGAGCACCGTCAGCGCATACGCTGCCGAGCGTGCGGACAAGCCGCCCGAGAAGGGGCGCCATTCCACCGAATCGCGTGGTCGAGGTGGCCCCACCCAACGCTCGCGCGGGGTCGGGTGCCGGACAAAGGCCCGGTACGCGATTGCATCGTCCGTGGTCAGGGATGATAGCGCCCGTCCGCGTTCGACGATGGCCCACAGGATTAGCCGCGCAGCCTCCTTGCGATAGGCGCGCTGTGTGGCGACAGTCTCGTGCAGCGCCAGCCAGGCCTGCACGGCCTCGTAGTCGTTGGTCGCATTCAGCGTGCAAGCGTTGCGCGGGGCCCGGAAATTGCCCTGCGAGCCGTCGACTTCGTTCGGCAGACGCAACTGCTCCCACGGCACGATGCCGCTGGGCTGAATAATCGGGATCAGGGCCCGGGCGCGCTCGGTGAGCTGCGGATGTGCGGCAAAGAAAGCCTCGACCTGCCGGGCGCCTGTCATGCCGAGTCCCTCGATGGCTTTCCACCAGCCACGCCGGCGGGGAATGCGCACGGTCAGCGCCGAGAGGGTGTGGATACCGTACGCCTGCAGTGCCCTGACGGTCCTCGGAGACAGCCACTGGTCGATGCTGTCGCTGATCTGGGGCTTCGGCGCCGGCAGCGTGGGCAAGAGCCGGATCGCGCGTTCGACGGCACCCGCGCGCCCCTGTCGCTCTTCGGGGGCGTGCTGGAACACGTCGGCCAGATCCGGCCGGTGGCGGCTGTTGGCGAAAACGATGAGCTGGCGGCGGATATGCCCCAGCATCCCTCGCGCTGATTGACCGGCGGCCTTGCGTGCCGCCAGGTAGTGTTCAACGGCCGCGCGAGAGCTGAGTCCCGCGTACCAGCCGCGCAAGGCAGCCAGCGAATCCGCATCGGGAAAGCCGACTGGGGTAGAACTCGAAGCCGTAGTCTGGCCCGTTTTCATATGGACAGGTTGCGATTCGAAAAGCGAGTAACGCGATAATAACGATTATTTCAGTAGAATCGAAAATGCCCCATGTTTCTACGAAACCTCAAGATAGCAAGAACGGGCCATGAGCAAGAAGAACAAGCTACTCAGCGTCCTATCCGACGCCGAACAGGAGGCCTTGTATGGCCTGCCGGAGTTCGATGATGCGCAGCAGCTGGAATATCTGGCTGTGACAGAAACCGAGTTGGCGCTTGCCAACAGCCGGCCCAGTCTTCATGCCAAGGTCTATTGCCTCTTGCAGATCGGCTACTTCAAGGCCAAGCATGCCTTCTTCAGTTTCGACTGGGACGAAGTCGAGGACGATTGCGCTTTCGTGCTGAGCCGCTATTTCCACGGCGAGGTGTTCGAACCCAAGGCGATCACCAAGCATGAACGCTACACCCAGCGCGAGCAGATCGCCAAACTATTCGGCTACTGGCCGTGGTCGGCCGCCTTCCTGCCGCAGCTCGAGCAGCAGGCCGCACGGACCGTGCGGCGTGACGTAACGCCGGGGTTCGTCGCCGCCGAGCTGATCGTCTGGCTCAATGAGCACAAGATTATCCGGCCCGGCTATACGACCTTGCAAGAGTTGGTCAGCGAAACGCTATCCGCCGAGCGCCGGCGCCTGGGCAATCTGCTGGAGCAAGCGTTGGACGAATCTGCCAAGGCCGCGCTGAGCCAGCTTCTGGTCCGTGATGACACCCTGTCGCAACTGGCGGCGCTCAAGCAGGACGCCAAGAATTTCGGCTGGCGCCAGATGGTCCGCGAGCGCGAAAAGCGCGCCACGCTGGAGCCGCTGCACGCAATCGCCAAGACACTGCTGCCTAAACTCGACGTCTCGCAGCAGAACCTGCTGTACTACGCGAGCCTGGCAAACTTCTACACCGTCCACGACCTGCGCAATCTGAAGGCCGATCAGACCCAACTCTACCTGCTGTGCTATGCCTGGGTACGCTACCGGCAGCTCTCCGACAACCTGGTCGATGCGATGGCGTACCACATGAAGCAGTTGGAGGACGAAAGCAGCGCTGGTGCCAAACAATCCTTTGCCGACGAGCAGGTGCGCCGTCAGCAGGAAACGCCGCGGGTAGGCCGCCTGCTGTCACTCTACGTTGATGATAGCGTGGCCGATCCCACGCCCTTCGGCGAGGTGCGGCAGCGCGCCTACAAGATCATGCCTCGCGATACGCTGCAAACCACGGCGCAGCGTATGAGCGTGAAGCCGGCGAGCAAGCTGGCCTTGCAGTGGCAGGCGGTGGACGGGCTGGCCGACCGCATGCGCCGCCATCTTCGTCCACTGTACGTTGCGCTCGACCTCTCCGGCTCCAATCCAGACAGTCCATGGCTTGCCGCGCTGGCCTGGGCCAAAGGTGTTTTTGCCAAGCAGCAGCGGCTGTCGCAACGGCCACTCGACGAGTGGCCCGCGGCGACACTTCCGAAACGCTTGCGGCCGTACCTGCTGACCTTCGACGCCGACGGTAAACCAACCGGCCTGCACGCTGACCGCTACGAGTTCTGGCTGTACCGCCAGATCAGGAAGCGTCTCCAATCGGGTGAACTCTACCTCGACGACAGCCTGCAACACCGGCACTTCTCAGATGAACTGGTTGAGATGGACAGGAAGATCGATGTGCTCGCAAAAATGGAGATCCCCTTCCTGCAGCAACCCGTCCATGCCCAACTCGATGCGCTGACTGCCGAACTGCGCACGCAGTGGCTGGCGTTCAACCGCGAGCTGAAACAGGGCAAGCTGACGCACCTCGAATACAACAAGGACACGCAGAAACTGACCTGGCGCAAGCCCAAGAGCGAGAATGAGAAAGCGCGCGAAAAGGCATTCTACGAGAAGCTTCCGTTCTGCGACGTGGCCGACGTGTTTCGCTTCGTCAACGACGAGTGCAAGTTTCTGTCGGCGTTCACGCCCATGCAGCCGCGCTACGCGAAGAAGGTCGCCGACGCTGACAGCCTGATGGCGGTCATCATCGCGCAAGCGATGAACCACGGCAACCACGTCATGGCGCGCACCAGCGACATCCCGTACCACGTGCTGGATAGCGGCTACCAGCAGTACCTGCGCCAGGCAACGCTGCACGCGGCCAACGACTGCATCAGCAACGCCATCGCCACGCTACCGATCTTCCCATACTACTCGTTCGACCTCGAAACGCTGTACGGTGCCGTCGACGGGCAGAAATTCAGCGTCGAACGGCCGACCGTGAAGGCGCGCTATTCGCGCAAGTACTTCGGGCGCGGCAAGGGCGTGGTCGCCTACACGCTGCTGTGCAACCACATCCCGCTCAACGGCTACCTGATCGGCGCGCACGACTACGAGGCCCACCACGTGTTCGACATCTGGTATCGCAACACGTCGGACATCATGCCGACCGCGATCACCGGCGACATGCACAGCGTCAACAAGGCCAACTTCGCCATCCTGCATTGGTTTGGCCGGCGGTTCGAGCCGCGCTTCACCGACCTCAACGCGCAATTGAAAGAACTCTACTGCGCTGACGATCCAGCACAGTATCAGGCGTGCCTGATTCGGCCAGTCGGGAAAATCGACTGCGATCTCATCCATCGCGAGAAGCCGAACATCGACCGGATCGTCGCCACACTCGGGCTGAAGGAAATGACGCAGGGCACGCTGATCCGCAAGCTGTGCACCTACACCACGACGAACCCGACGCGGCGCGCGATCTTCGAGTTCGACAAGCTCATCCGCAGCATCTACACGCTTCGCTACCTGCGCGATCCGCAACTGGAACGCAACGTGCACCGCTCGCAAAATCGCCTCGAGTCCTACCATCAGCTACGCTCGGCCATTGCCCAGGTCGGCGGTAAGAAGGAACTGACCGGTCGCACCGACATTGAAATCGAGATCAGCAACCAGTGCGCACGGCTGATCGCCAACACGATCATTTTCTACAACTCGGCAATCTTGTCGCGGCTGGTGACCAAGTACGAGGCGGCCGGCAACAGCAAGGCGCTGGCACTCATCACAAAAATTTCGCCTGCGGCATGGCGGCACATCCTGCTCAACGGGCACTACACCTTTCAAAGCAGCGGCAAGACGATCGATCTCGATGCGATCGTCGCAGGCCTGGAACTGGAGTGACGGAATTTTCAGCGGTTCCGTGTTAGCAGCAGTGTAAAACTGACCCACCCCAGCGAAGTAAAACTGATCCACTTGGGCTAGTTTGGCGGCCTTTTCGAGGCCGTCGATGTTGACCCAGGAGCAAACCGTGGAAATCAGAGTTCTTGC
>NZ_LQXW01000014.1:0-117945 GCF_001586765.1 Pseudomonas sp. ABFPK
CCCGGTTGAGTGGCCGGATGACCGTGGAATCAGTGGTCGGATACGCGTGGAATGGGTGGCCGGATCACCGTGGAATCGGTGGTCAGATGCTTATGGAATGGGTGGCCAGATGACCGTGGAATCCGCAGCACTGGATCACCGAACAACGCTTCAAAGCCAAGGAAAACATCACGCAGGAAAACCGCGTGCACCCGGTTCCCTTGGAAGAAATTGATGACCGCTCAGAACTGCGCATTGCCAGCAACAGCGGCGAGATGCTGATATTCAGTGGCTCCCACTTGCATGGCACCGTGGCCAACACCACCGATCAAGTGCGTTTCAGTGTCGATTTCCGCCTGATTCACTTGCAAGATCTGATCAACAAGCGCGGCGCACCCAACGTAGACAATGGCTGCGTCGACGCCCACGCCGGTTTTAAAGACCTTTTCCACGCCAAAGATTTTTCCAGATTCCAGGGAGTCAACCCATGACAAAGCGCCGCCTGACTGCTGCGGAAGTTGAGTACAACGAAAAACGCGCCACCGTGCTGAGCAAGGTAGACGCGCAGTACGTTGCCGATGCACCGTTCGTGTTTGCCAACCGAATCACCGTGACAGCCGCGCTATCGCGCATGGAGCTGTTCAAGATGGTGCAGGACGTACCCGGCGCAATCGTCGAATGCGGCGTCTACAAGGGCAACTCATTGATGCTCTACATGCACCTGTCAATGATTCTGGAACCGTATGCAATCAATCGCTCGATCATTGGTTTCGATACTTTCCAAGGATTTGCCAGCATCGACAAAGAGAATGATCCGACGGACATCAACGAAACGATGTTCTCCGACACCGATGACTCGATTCTTCAGGAAATGATCGACACTAATGACCTGGTGCGCCCGGTCAATCGCATTCCGCGCTGCGAGATCATCAAAGGCGACATCCTCGAGACCGTACCTGCCTTCGTCAAGACCCGCCCCGACCTTGTGGTGGCGATGCTGATTCTTGACACCGACCTGTATTCTTCGACCAAAGTAGCCTTGGAAACCTTCCTGCCTTACATGCCAAAAGGTGCGATCGTTGTACTCGACGAAGTCGCCTACCGTAACTTCCCCGGCGAGACCGCCGCATTGCGCGACGTGCTGGATCTGAACAAAATCGAACTCAAGCGTCTCCCGTTCGATTCAACCGTGGGCTATTTCCGCGTCTGATACCGCAACAATCGTCCGATGCCTTGCAGTGGCATCGGACGATCCATCGGCACAATCTTACTCAGGCGCCCTTTCGAGGATCGCCGACCCCCAAGACAGCCCCACACCAAAGCCGCTGAGCGCCACGCGCCTGTGCTGCGAACCGAGCACGTGCTTTTCGAGCAGTAGTGGAATGCTTGACGACACCGTGTTGCCGGTTTCCACCATATCCTTGACGAACTTCTGCTTATATTCGCCCTCGACAAAGCGCGACGACACCGCGTCGACGATCGCGGCGCTCCCCTGATGCAAGCAGTACAGATCGATATCGTCAGCCTGCAACTTGCTGGCTTCGAGCAACTGCTGCAGGTGTGCAGGCACCTTGACCAAGGCGAAGTTGTAAACCTGGCGACCATTCATGAAGAACTTGCCGTCGGTGGTACGTAGGTGCTCGGCACCGGCACCATCGCTGCCGAACAACGACCTGCCCAACTGCCAGGCGGCACCCTCACCCATCCAAGTGGCCGTGGCGGCATCACCAAACAACATGGTGGTGTTGCGATCCTCCGGGTCGACGATCTTCGAATAGGGGTCGGCGGTGATCAACAAGCCGTTTCTCAGGCCTGCGGCCTCCATGAAGCCTTTCATCGCATAAAGGCCGTAGACATAACCCGAACAGCCCAGCGAGATGTCAAAAGCGGCAACCGCTGTCGACAGGCCGAGCTTGTGCTGGACGATCGCCGCCGTATGCGGCAAACCTTCGGCATCACCGTTCTGAGTGACCACGATCACCACATCGATGGATGCCGGGTCCAGGGATGGATTGACAGCGAACAGGTTTTTCGCGGCCTCTACGCAGAGGTCGGACGTTTCCTGGGCAGCATCCTTGCGTGGCAAAAAGGTCGAACCGATCTTGCCGAAGATAAAATCCTGGTCCTTGCCGAATTTCGCGCCCTGGGCGTAGTTGTCCACGCCGTCAGTCGGCACGTAACTGGCGATACTTTTAATGCCAATCATATGGCTTCCCAATTCAGTAACAGCGAAATACCCGCCACGGAACCAAACGGCAAAACGCCAGGCGATGCGGTGGTTTCCGATCCCTGACAATTTGTTCGGAGCGGCGCGGCGGTTCCCGGTTTCGACAATATACAGTGAAGATGCGCGTTCTGACTCTCAAGTCACGCTCTTTTTGTCGAATCGACAAACCGGTGCGGCTGCGCCCACAAAAAAGCCATAACCGCCGCGAGGCGGTCATGGCCTGGCGTAGTTCCGCAACAGATGTCAGGCGATCAACGCCTGCCAATCAACCCGGCCTTCCAGATCAAGGCTGAACAGCTTGCCGTCCAGACTATGGTTGGCGTTATAGCAAGTGTCCTGAGCCAATGCGTGCGCCCAGCGCTCACGCATGTGTGGGCAGGCCATCGCATCGTCGCCCACCAGAACATGCCGTACGGCCTGGGCCTGTGGTGTCCACACTATCAATAGGCCCGCCGCCACTGCTTGCAGGCACAGGTCGACGTGCGCGGCGCGCAGATTCGGTGACTGCTCTTCGAGCCCACCGACAGCGTGCAACAGTTCCGCACGTAGCATGATACAACCCGACACCGCCGAAACACCGTGTTCCACCTGAAGGCGCTGCATGTAACCAGGCGCATCCCTGGATTCGCCGACGAACGCGGCACGTACACCCGCCTGCCCTGCCAGCACAAGCCCAGCCTCGACCACCCGTCCCTCGGGGTTCAGCAACTTGCCACCCACCACACCCACTTCCGGACGCTGGGCGTGATTGAGCATACCTTCCAGCCAGTTGGCGTTAAGCACCTCGAGCTCGCTGTCCAGCAGCACCAGATACTCGCCCTGCGCCTGCTGAATGGCCAGATTGAGCATCGCAACCGGCGCCAGGGCGCGCTCGCTACGGACCACCCGCAACCGGCTCCCTCCTACCTGCAAGCTAGCCAGCCAATCGCACAGCTCGGGCGACTGGCTGGCATTGTCAGCAACGAGAATTTCATGCTGCTGATAGCGGGTGCGCTGCAACAGGCTGAGCAGGCATGCTTGCAACGCTGTGAAGTTGTCCTGGCAGTGCACGATGATCGAAACCATCGGCCGCGCCTCATGCCGATAGTCAACGGCCAACGTTCCCGGACGGACCGACCCGACCGACACCGCATACCCCCGCTGGGCCACATGCTGTACCAGCACGGCACGCTCTTGATCGTGCCGGCTATTGTCAGGCGCAGAGCAGAGCAACAGTGGCTCCGCCAGGTGGGCAAGGCCCGCCATACCTCCTTTGCCGATCAAGCGCAGTAACAGATCGAACTCCAGCGCCTGCGGGTAACGCGCGTCGAACCCACCTGCCTCCAACCACAGGTCGCGACGCACCAGCCAGTGCCGAGCCATCAGCCCAGGCACGCTCTGCAGCATATCCAAGTTGATGCCTGGACGCATGACATCGCTCAGCAAGCCGTTGGCCTGTTCCTGCAATTCGTCCATCGCCACGGCACGCACCCCTTCGACGCCTAGCAACTCGAGCCCAGCACGCATCAGGCCGCCGGCGGTGAACTGATCACCACTTTCGGCCAGCATGATCCAGTCAGTGCCCAGTTGCCTGGCCGCCTCGTTCATGCGCAGAACATGATCCTGCTCGGTAACCTTGATGAAATGCACAGTCTGCTGCGGCTTTGTCACCGACGGCAGCTCTCCAGTGGTCAATACAACCACCTTGAAGGCGCGCGAGTAGCCGTTCATGAGACTGTCGAAGGTAGCCTGGAGCTTGACGATGTCGGCTTCCAGATCGAGCAATAAAATGCCAAAGCTTGGACCGCCATGATGCTTGTCCAGACGCTTGGCAGCCTGGCGTACCAACTCGTCGCCTGGCTCACGAGCCTTGAGCCAATTAAGCAGCCGCCCCGAGGACATACTGCTTAACAACACCTCGTTGTCGAAGCCAGGAAGCGAGTCCAACCGGCACAACCAGTCACGTAATTGCTCCGCTTCGGCCTGGGCTTGGTCGTCCTGCTCCAGTTGCATCAACAGGCGCTCGACCACCGTCCGGTTGAACGGGTTGATGACAAGCGCCTCCCAGAGGCGAGTGCGCAGGGCAGTGGTATCATCACTGGCACGCGCCTGGAGCAAACGCCATTGCCTTTGCAGGATCGATTCCAGTTCGGTGAGCTGATGACGCCCGGCCGGCATGGCATGGATATGGAATTCGATCTCGGTCAGCAAGTCGAAGAACGCCTTGTTGTAGAACGGAAGTTCCACGAACTGCTGCTCGCCAAAGATTCGTTTAGGTTCGTACATCGGTCGCTGCCATTCGGAGCGAACAATCGGGCAAGCTTGTAGCGCACGCCCCGTCAGCAACCCGTCGGCCATGCTCTTGAAGCTTTCGAGGGCGATCTGCTTGACCGCAGCGGCGCCCCTGCTGCTCAACTCGGTAGGAATCGATGCAAGAAACTCTGCAAAGACTTCACGCCCCTGGCGTGACTTCTCGTCCTGCAAGGCAAGCACCGTGAGTACGTTGGTGCCATGCTCAGAACCGCCATAGTTGCCCTCTCGAACCGCAAAGGGAATCGGCAGAATTCGAGCCTTGGCATTGGCCAGCAGGTAGAAAGCGTGGCCGATTTCCTGCCATTCGAAGCTGGTGCCCAACGGCAGCAGCTCATACCACTGCTGCAACAGGTCAGTGCGGGTAACGGCGTAAAAAGGCGGGAGGAACTGGCCCATGAACTCCAGCAAGCGCTGCTCTGGATCTTGCGAACAGTAGTCTTCCTGCACCCGATTATCACGTTTGTAGTACTCGACCTGCGCGCCACCGGGCACATACATCATCCCGTAACCATGGCAAAGACCATAATCAGAGTGCTGCTCAAGGAACTCCACGGAGCGGGTTATGCTGTCATGCAGCAGGAAGTCGTCGACCGCAATGAAGAGCATGAACGGCGTGACGACCTGCTTGACCCCGAAAGCCAGCTTTTCCAGCAATGCAGTGTAAGAAAACTGCGGTAGATGGCGGTAATCGACATCTGGGTAATCGCGAGCAATTTCATCGTCAGCCTTCAGCGACGAATCCAGCACCAGGATGCTGGCCGGGTAGTTGCGGTAGTAGCACAAGGCCCGGCGCAAAAAATCTGGGCGGTTGTGGGTAAGCAACACCAATGTGAGGCGATCCTTGAGCGATGCGTCGCCCCGGTGCTGTACATGTGCTTGCATATCTGCTTCTGCCTGTTGGTTGGTTCAGCGCACTCGGCGCAGGTAGCCATCACGCGCCACGGTGATCAGCAGCTTGTCATGGATTTCGGCATCAATGACGAAGTCCTCGGTTTCCTTCAGGTAAGCCCACACAGCAGTGCGCGGGTTGTCGCCAACACCCCATGGCCGATCAGGGAAGGCATCGGCAGGCATGTCCTCGACCACCGTATCCATCACCACGCAGTAGCAGTCTTGCGACACCAACGGCGCGTAGGCGCGCAGTTCTGCCAGCACGTGGTCGTGGGTGTGGTTGGAATCGAGCACGACGATGACCTTCTTGCCCTCAGCCAGCATCCGCACCCGCTCGACAACGGCCGGGTCGATGCTGGAGCCTTCGATCATGCTGATACGCTTGAACATTGGGTGACTTTCGATGGCTTCGCGATTATGTGGACGGATATCGCGATCGATGCCAAGGACCTCACCATGCCCCACCAACTCCATCATCGACGCGTAATAGATGATCGAACCGCCATGAGCGATGCCACATTCGATGATCAAGTCAGGCTTGAGTTTCCAGATCAGCTCCTGCATGGCAACCATGTCCTGGGGCAGCTGGATGATCGGGCGGCCCATCCAGCTGAAGTGGTAGGTGTATTTGTGCTTGGCCGATTCGTTGTAGAAGACCTGGGCCAGTTCGCCCAGCGCCGCATCGTTGCCTTGGGCACGGATCTCGGCCTGGCATTCTTCGGCGAATACCTGTAGTGGCGTTTTGTCGCTCATTTGCAGCCTCTTGAAAAGTGTTGGCCCGACAGCGTCAGCGGTGCAAGGGCTCGATAGTGGATTGCAGCATGCGCTGCAAACGATCGGTCACCGCCCAGAACGCCATCGGCTCATGGGTTGGATAAGGGTAATAACCAAGATTCAGGCTCAGGCTGGCACCTCGCTCACGCAGACGCTGCTCGACCAGACTGCGCACTGCAACCGGCTGACCACTGGCGCAATTGACCACCCCTGAGAATTCGCGACAGTGCAACACACCAGCCAACTGGCGGGCAGCATCGGTAATCGGCTGAAAGTCGCGCAACTGCTCGCCACCGGACATGGCAAACGATGCCTCGCCGCTATCAATGGCTCGATCGAGCCCTGCCAGCAGGCTTTTGGGGTTCTGCCCCTGACCATACAGGTAGAACAGTCGCGCCCATTGCAGAGTGAATGGCCGATGCAACTGCAATGCCTGGAGGAACTGGTGCAGGCTGTGCTTGGCCAAGCCATAGGGGTTGGCCGGGCGCGCCGGACATTGTTCGTCCAGCGGGCCGCTCTGCATCCCGTACTCGAAGCAGGTGCCGGTGACCAGCACCTGTCGTACACCAGCCTCGACCGCGTGCTTGATGAAGCGGTAGTCGGCCATCAGGTTCTGCTCCAGATGGAACAGCGCCTGGTAGTTGGGCAGTCCCGGCCAGGCCAGGTGAGCAAGGGCATCGATACCATCGACCCAACTGGCCACCGCTGCGGCGTCGGCCAACTGCAGGTCACCGGCAACGAACTCCACTTGGTCGAACCACGCCATCCCCCGCGCGCGCTCGACGTCACGCGCCAAGGCGCGCACGCGACAACCGCGTGCCAGCAGTTCGGCCACCAGATGGCGGCCAACGAAACCTGTGGCGCCGGTTACCAGTACATGCAATGCGGTCATAGCACGGTCAACTCGGGGACGGCGATGACGAACTGCCCGCCCCACTCACGGATGCCGGCCTGCTGCTCGCTGATTTCGTGCAGCAGATTCCACGGCAGCACCAGCACATAGTCCGGCTGTTCCTCGGCCAGACGCTCAGGCGCCACTATCGGAATGCGGCTACCAGGCAGGAACTTGCCCTGCTTGTGCGGGCTGGCGTCGGCCACCCAGGCCAACAGGTCAGCCTTGACCCCGGCATAGTTGAGTAAGGTGTTGCCCTTGGCGGCAGCGCCGTAACCCACCACGCGCTTGCCAGCAGCCTTGGCGTCGAGCAGGAAACGCAGCAACTGCAGCTTGATACGCTCGGCGGCAGGCGCCAAGGTGGAGTAGAAGCCAGCGCTGCGCACGCCCACGTCGTTCTCCAGCGCCAGCAGGCCGGTGACGGCCGGCTCCACCGTACGGCGCTGGCCATCAGTGCGTTGCACGAACACCCGCAGTGAACCACCGTGAGTCGGCAGCTCCTGCACGTCGAATATTTCCAGGCCGTTGCGCTGGCAGAGGATCTGCACCGCCGTGAGCGACAAATAGGAATAGTGCTCGTGATAAAGCGTATCGAACTGGTGCTCGGCGATCAGCGACAGCAAATGCGGGAATTCGAACGTGGCCACGCCGGTCGGCTTAAGCAAGGTGGCGAAGCCACCGAGGAAGTCATTGATGTCCGGCACATGGGCGAGCACGTTGTTGGCCGCCATCAGGTCGGCACTCCAGCCTTCGGCCACCAGTTGCGTCGCCACGTCGCGACCGAAGAACACCTCGCGTATCTCCAGCCCTTCGGCACGCGCCGCATCGGCAGTGCTGCGGGTCGGCTCGACCCCCAGGCAGGGAATACCGCGCCGGGCAACGTACTGCAACAAGTAGCCATCGTTGGCAGCGATCTCCACCACACGGCTGTCGGCGCTCAGCGCGAAGCGCTCGGCCATGCCAGCCACATAGGCTTCGGCATGGCCCAGCCAGGAACTGGAATAGGAACTGAAGTAGGCATAGTCCGCATCGAACAGCTGCTCGGCGCGGGTATAATCCTCGGTCTGTACCAGCCAGCATTGCTCGCACACTGACACCTTCAGCGGTACCCACTGTTCAGCCCCGGCCAGTTGCTCGGCACGCAGGTAGGCGTTGGAAGGCGGCGCTGTGCCCAGATCGATCAACGGCAGGTGCAGGGCGCTGCCACAACCACGGCAATTCATACGGTCACTCCGGTAAAGCGGCTGTCCAGCCAAGGATGCATTTCATCCCGGGCCGAGAGGTTGATCACGGGCAACGGCCAGGCGATGGCCAAGCGCGGGTCCAGCACCGACAGCCCCCCCTCATGCTCCGGGGCATAGTCGGCGCTGTGCAGGTAAAGCAGCTCGGCATCGTCGCTCAGTGCCTGGAAACCGTGGGCGAAACCGGCCGGTACCAGCAAGCTGTTGCCCTCACCGGCCTTGAGGTGCTCGGCATGCCATTGCAGGAAAGTCGGCGAATCGGCACGCAGGTCAACCACCACGTCCCACACTTCACCCTGCAGGCAGGTGATGTACTTGCTCTCCGGCTGCGGCCCGACCTGATAATGTAAACCACGCACGCTACCGCGCCCGCGAGTCAGCGAGCGGTTGATCTGGCGGATGTGGAACGGCGCTCCGAAACGCTCCAGGCTACCTTCACAGTAAAGCCGCGAAAATGCACCACGGGCATCCTCATGGCGGCGATGATCGACGCGGGCTAGGCCCTGCAATGGCAAGGGGTGCAAGGTGTACTCGCTCACAACGACTCCTGATACAAGCTCAACTGGGTCAGACAGACTGCACGCATGTCCATACCCTTACGCCAGGCCAGGTGCCAGCCCAGGGTTCGCTCCAGGCATTCGTTGAGCGTCCAGCGTGGTCGCCAGCCAAGCAGCTGGCGGGCTCGAGAGCTGTCCAGGCGTAGCAGCCCGGCTTCGTGCAGGTCGCTCGTCTCGACCTTGACCCCTGGGGCCAGAGGCCACTGCCCAGCCAGCAACTGGACCACCTCACCGACACTGCGCATGTCGTCGTCACCCGGGCCGAAGTTCCATGCACCTGCATAGCGCTGGCCCTGCTCGTATAGACTGGCGGCCAGCAGCAGGTATCCGGCCAGCGGCTCCAGGGCATGCTGCCAAGGGCGCACCGCCTGGGGAAAACGCAGCGTCACCTGCTCGTCAGCAGACCACGCCTTGAGCACGTCGGGGATCAGCCGATCGGGCGAGAAGTCTCCTCCGCCCAGCACATTGCCGGCGCGTGCGGTTGCCAGGCTCAGGCCATGCTCGGCGTACCGCTCGGCCGGGAAGAATGACGCCGCGTAGGACTGTGCAAGAATTTCGCAGCAGGCCTTGCTGCTGCTGTACGGATCATGACCACCGAGCGCTTCGTTCTCGCGGTAGGACCAGACCCACTCCTGGTTGGCGTAGACCTTGTCGGTGGTGACCACCACGCAGGCGCGCACGCCGCCTACCTGCCGCACGGCCTCTAGCAGATTGAGGGTCCCCATGACATTGCTCGAATAGGTGCCCAACGGGTCGCGGTACCCTTCACGCACCAGCGGCTGGGCTGCCAGGTGCAAGACAATTTCCGGCTGCACTTCGGCGACCAGTTCCAGCAGAACGCCAAGATCACGCACATCACCACGGCGATCATCGATGCCCTCGCCAACCCGTGCCAGATCGAACAGGTTCGGCTCGGTCGATGGGTCGAGGGCGAAACCGGTGACCTGAGCGCCCAGGCTCTGCAGCCAGAGCACCAGCCAGCTGCCCTTGAAACCAGTGTGACCAGTGACCAGGACGCGCTTACCGGCCCAGAACGCGGGACTCAAGCCCACTGTTTCCATGGCGCCTCCCCGCTGCTCCACAACTGTTCGAGGTGGTTCTTGTCGCGCAAGGTATCCATGGGGTGCCAGAAGCCGTCGTGCTCGAACGACATCAGCTGGCCTTGCTGGGCCAGGGTGGCCAACGGTTCGGCCTCCCACGGCATCGCATCACCGACAATATAGGGGATGACCTTGGGAGAGAGCACGAAGAAGCCGCCATTGATCCAACCTCCATCACCGCGCGGTTTCTCGCTGAAACCTCGCACCCGGTCGCCCTCGCGCTCCAGTGCTCCGTATCGACCTGGTGGCTGTACCGCTGTGACAGTGGCGAGTTTGCCGTGACCGAGATGGAAGTCAACCAACGCACCGATGTTCAGATCAGAGACGCCATCACCATAGGTGAAGCAAAAGGACTCCTCGTCTTCCAGGTATCTGGCAACACGACGCAAGCGGCCACCGGTCATGGTATCGTCACCAGTATCCACCAACGTCACACGCCATGGCTCGCTGTAGTTCTGATGCACATCCATACGGTTGGCACGCATGTCGAATGTGACGTCGGAGGTATGCAGGAAGTAGTTGGCGAAGAAGTCCTTGATCGCGTACCCCTTGTAGCCGAGGCAGATCACGAAGTCGTGGATGCCGTGCGCCGAATACTGCTTCATGATGTGCCAAAGAATTGGCTTGCCACCGATCTCGATCATCGGTTTGGGCTTGAGGTGTGACTCTTCGCTGATACGCGTGCCGAGCCCACCCGCCAGAATGACTGCCTTCATCGATTTCCTCATGTGCTTCGCGCCCCAGGTCCGCCCGGGTGAAGGATTTATGGCGATATCGATGGGTATTTGCAGGAAATGCGCCAACCCGCTTAAAGGGCCAACAGTTTTTTAATCCGATGTGGTAGACAACGCAGGCCTTTCCGGCAGCGGCGCCGGCCATGAAAGATGACTGCCCGCAACGACACACTGACGTTTAACAGAGCAGCAAACCGAAAGGGCCATAAGGCAGCCTTATCACAATACACAGAGCGCTATCACGGTGACCAGAAAGCCGTATCAATCCGCCAACCAGCCCCACTCCCAATGGCGCAGGTTGTCATCGCGCAAAACGAAATCACGCATCACCGCCTCGCGCAACTCATCCCCCATGCGATAACTGGAGGCCGGGTCTGCGAGATGCGAGCGAATCGCTTCGACCCATTCCTTGGTGCTGTTGCCATACACCCGCGTGCAAGGCAAATAACCGCGGTATGCCTCGGTATCGGTACAGATAACCGGGTAACCACAGGCGCCGTATTCCAGCAAGCGCAGGTTGCTCTTGCAGTCGTTGAAGATATGGAACTCCAGCGGGGCCAGGGCCAGATCCAGATTCAGGCTGGCAAGCTTGGCCGGATAGTTGGCCAAGGCTACCGGCGGATGAAACTCATGCACGTACGGGCGAAGCTCATCTGGGCACATGCCGAAGAACACCCAATGAACCTCATCCGCCAAAAGCCGAACTGTTTCAGCAATGATTTCCAGGTCTCCCGAATGACTGGTGCCGCCACCCCAACCCACACGTGGTTTCGAGGCCGTTGCCCTCTCGCACTTGAAAGCGCCCCAGACCTCCGGGTCGAGCATGTTCGGGACTACGCGGAAATCACTGTGCATCGAGCCCAGCGCATCTGCCAGCGCCTGGGTGGTAACGACGACACGATCACACAACCCGATTGCGCGGCGCAGGTGCTGCTCGATATCTGCCGGCTTGTTACGGGCATGCTTGTTCTTCTTCGGCGCCTTGAGCACATAGTCGTCGATCTCGTAGATACGCCGCGCACTGGAAAACCTGGCCAGCCGTTCAAGGTCGCTGACCGAGTTTTCGTTATGCCGCAACTGCACCACGATGATATCGGGATTCATGCGGGCGAGTTGGACGGTATCCGGGGACTCGTACGAAACCCGTCCGACAATACGCCCGCCAGCCTCCAGCCGGGCGAACGGTTCGGTGACCCTATACGCGCCAACTGCCGAGGCGTTCACAGGTAAAGCGAGCACCGAAGGCAGCGTCCGCGCGCAGAACGGGTCCCAACTGCCTTGCTGGCTGGCATCCAGGTCGAAATTGACACGCCCCAGCCCCAGGTTAGGATTATATGCGGGATCGCGCACGACCAACGAACGCCAACGCTCGAAAAAGACCGACTGCTGCTCGAACGTCGCGTTTGCGTGAGGCTCGCCAGAGGCTGCTCCAATCGCATACAAACACGCATAGGGCGTCCAGACGACCAGATAACCCAGGCTTCTCGCGCGCAGGCACAGATCGACTTCACCCAACCCCGCGGAAAACTGGGTGAGATCCAGACCATCTAATGCGTCAAAAACTGACTTGCGCACAATCAGACAGTCACCTGCCACCGCACTCCAGTTCTGAGTGACCTGCAGACGTTGCAAATAGCCTCGACTTTGTCCTTCTTCACCCGCACATACCAGCCCTACGCCACCACTGCCGCCTAGAACCAGGCCTGCGTGAACGACCCTGTCATGCACATCCACCAATTTGGCGCCCACGATTGCCACCTCTGGACGCTGAGCATGGTTGAGCAACTCACCTAGCCATTGGCCCTCGCGAACTTGCAGCCCCGATGAAAGCATCAGCAGGTAATCGCCGCGCGCTGTCTTAGCGGCTTCGTTGATCATCCGCCCGACATCGGCAGCCCCACTCAAACGCAATACCCGAAGTATCGCGCCGCCCACCTCGGCCATTGCATGAAGCCAGTTGCCTGCAGCGGGCTCGATATCATCAGCCGCGACCAGTATCAATTCATAGCGCGAATACGTGGTCTGCTCCAGCACCGACATGACGCAGCGCTGAACTATCTGAAACGGCTGGTTACAGGGCAGCACAAGCGTGACGAGTGGCTGCTCGGTGTGCAGATAGTCGACTCGGTTAAGTACAGGCACTTCATCGTGGCGTATCTGGTGAGCGACACCCAGACGATTCAAGTGCTCGTGAAGCACGGGCTCGCTCTGGGCAATTACCGAATCTTGCGACAGCCACTGCGCGAATCCGAGGGTCGAATGCACCTGAATCTCGGCAATATGCTCAACTGCCTGAGGGCCTTTGGCCTCCACCAACCGCCAGAGCAGATCATGCGCCGCCAGGTCTGCAAAACGTGAATCTAGGCCGCCCAGCGTAGCGAACGCTGCTCGATCGAAAGCTAGAGTACGCCCGACGTACGGATAGCTACGCATCAGGTCGATGTTGAAAGCAGGTTTGAAAATCGGCTCGCAGAGCGCGCCATCCACCCAATTATCTTCATCGCTGTAGATACAGCCCAACCCCGGCATGACGGCGATGCGCTCCGCCAGCAACAGCAACGCGGCGTCGACAAGCCTGTCACCCGCATGCAACAGGTAGACCCAATCGCTTTCAGGCAAAGCGGCTACGACTCGATTGATCTGGCCGACCCAGTCCCCCTCCAGCGCATGCTGGGCAACCCCCGACCACACACAGCCTTTGACATCAGATAACACAACGCAATCCTGGGCTGCGTAGCACTGCGCCTGAACGCTGTACACAGTCTGACTGAGCTCATCCAGGCTACCGGCCAGATCCAGTATCACTACGGCAACTCGGGGTTTGCGGGGCCAGGACTCGAAGGTACGGGGCAGCCGCTTGAGCTGTGCAGCACTCAGTTGACGCTCATCCACCCAGGCCTGATAAAGCTCGGCGTAACTTTCACTGTCACTACCGATACGGCAACGCATGGTCTGCTGCCAGTTGCCCAACAGCAACACCAGATTCATCTCGCGCCATTGACCCGGCATGAGCGAGGTGTCCGACAGTGCCCGATAACGTACCCACCCTTGCGCCGGGGCTTGCTCGCCACCACGCTGCTCCAGCATCTGACGCAGCCAGCCCCATTCGCGCACGAGCGATGCCCTCACCGCTGACTGTTTGCTCAAGCGCTGGGCATGCAGGCGTTCAATCACCAGGACATCGCCGACCAGCATCAACTGCCCGGTGCGCATCAAACAGCAGAAGAGCACCATATCCAGCAATGCCACGAACCCCTGATCATCCTGCGTCAATGCGCACAAGAAGCTCAAGACCTGCTCACGCCGCATCATCGCTGAGGAGAAGTTGCCGAGGAAATTAGCCGGGCTATCGTTCAGGATCGACAATATGTCGTTGCCATTGAACAGGCTGTCGGTGTCAACAAACCGGGCATTGGCCAAGCGCATCGGCAGCACATAGCTGTTCTCGTCGACGAACATGCGCTGAGCGAGAACCAGGCTGACCTCGCTATCATCTGCCAGACACTTTGCCTGGCGCGCCACGCATAGCGGCATCAGCCGGTCATCGTCACACAACACCTTGACCAGCTCGCCAGATGCCATCTGCACAGCTTGGACCAGATTGCCGACAAACCCAAGACGGCGCTCGTTACGAACATAACGCACCGTCCTACCGCTCTGCTCTTCAACGCAACGCACGATCGTTTCGATCTCATCCCCTTCACTGTCATCACAGACCAGGACCTCGAGGTTCTCGTAGGATTGCCCCACCGCGCTCTGCAACGCCACGGCGAAAAAGCGCGCGCTGTAGGCAGGAATGACGATGCTGACGAGGGGTTGTTCGTTCACGTTGGAGCCTTGAAAAAAGGGGCTGCGTCAGAGCGGGCACACTGACACAGCGAAGTTGAAACAGGAGGGGAAAGAATCAGATGTAATTGACCAGCGAAAGCCCGGCGACTTTCGCATACGCTTGCAGCGAAGCTTGCAGCATGTTGGTCTGCATCTGCAGGCGCAGCATCACTTCTGCCGGGTCGCTTTCACGGATCGAGCTCTGAGTCTTGGTGTTCTCGGTACTCAGCGCCTCGTTGGTCTCCGACTGAACGTCCAGCGCCTGTCCACGGCCACCGATGGCGCTGACGGACGACGAAACCTGATTGATAGCGCTGGTAATGTTACCCACGGCCGAATCCAGCGAAGCCAGGAAGTTCTGTCGAGCAACCGGATCATTATCCATCGGCGTGGCCAATGCGGTACGCAGCTTGCTGATGGTGTCCAGCGGGTTCTGGGTCTGGTGGGTATCGACCTTGACCGCAAACGAATCGCCCGCACTTGGCGCGCCCGACAATTCGAAACTGACGCCAGCCGCTGTCGCGGTAGTGCCACTCGCCCCGCCGAGCGCCCCAGACGCTATAGGGCGGCTATTGGCAGTAACCGGAGTTGCATACAGCTCGAAGGTGCTGCTGCCGGTGAACTTGAGCACCGCGCCACCGCCCGGGAAAGCGGCCTTGTAGGCAGCCTGATCGGTGATGGTCGCGCCCGTCACCTGCTCGGAGGAGGTATTGCCAGGGCTGCGGGTGCCGGAAACCTCATCGGCCTTGGAACTCAGGTTGAACGTATGCCCTGCGATAGCGGCATCTTCATTACCCTTGTCGCCGTCCTTGAAGGTGATGTCCAGGCGCAGATCGACACCGCGGAAGCTGATGCTGGTGTTGTCGCCATTGGGGTCGAACTTGCCGCCCTGGCTGGCCTCGAGCGTGACGTCATTGCCGTCGACATCGGTGATCTTGTATTCGGTGCTGCTGAGGAATTCGATGGTGTACGGCTCGCCACTGCGGAAGCGATCGTTGTACAGGCTGTTGCCGGATACCTGGCCGTTGGACAGGCTGACACGGCCATCGTCGGTGGCCGGCGCGGTCAGGCTGGTCTGGCTACGGCTGGTGTTGAGCGCCTGCTCGAAGGCGTCGTAGCCGGTTTCATTGGCCGCCAGGCTGAGCATGTCACCCACCTGCAGGTTGAGCTTGCCCTGGTCGCCCTGGTAGCTGTAGGTGCCATCGGCATTGCGTGCGTAAGGCGGGGTATCGCCCTTGGAGCCGGAGAAGATGTACTTGCCGTTCTCGTCCTTGCTGTTCATCAACGAGAACAGCTGGTCTTCCAGCGACGCCAGTTCGTCGGCGTTGGCCTTGCGGTCGGCATCGGTGAACGTACCGTTGCCAGAGCTCACCGCCAGCTCGTTGACCCGCTGCAGGATGGTGCCGATGGAGTTCAGGGTGCTTTCGGCAGTGCCCAGGGCGTTACGTACGTTGACGATGTTGCCGCTGTACTGCTTCAGCATGTTCTGCTGTTGTTCCAGTTGCAGCAGACGCGCCGCCCCCACCGGGTCATCCTTGGCCGAACGCACGCGAATGCCATCGCTTGCCTCCTGCTGGCTCTTCACCGTCTTGGCAAAGTTGCTCTGGTAGTTGGCCTGGTTGGTGTTGTAGAACTGCGAAGTAGAGATGCGTACGCTCACGATCTACGGCTCCTTAAAGACTGTTGATCAGGGTGGCGAAGGTTTCCTGGGCCGCCTTGATGATCTGCGACGACGCGGTGTAGTACTGCTGGAACTTGACCAGGTTGCCGGTCTCTTCATCGATCGACACACCCGAAAGGCCGTTACGGCTTTCCACTGCCGAGGCATGCAGGGCAGTGGTGGCATCGCTGTCCATCTGCGCCTGGCCGGCCTTGCCGCCAACATTGGACACCAGCTTGGCGTAGGCATCGGTGAAGCTGATGCCCTTGCCGTTGGCGCCAACCTCGACCGTGGACTTGGTCTGCAGGTCGATCACCGACAAGGCGTTGCGGTTGTCTGCCGAACCTGCGCCGCTCAGCGCCACGGTATAGCTGTCGCCGTTCTTCGGCGCGCCGGAAACGCTCATCTCGAAGGTGAAATTGCCACCCAGCGAATTGCCGCTGCCATCGACCATCGGCACCGACAGCTGCAGCTTGTTCTCCTGCCCCGGCACGATGGTGCCACTGCCGATTTCGGTGCCCTTGGCGTCGTACATCTTGTAGGCCTGGGGCGAACTGGTGTCATCGCCGAACACCAGCTTGACCGGGGTCGAATACTTCAGGCCAGTCTGCAATTGCGAACGCTGGGCGGCATCGTAGATGTCCATCTCCGAGGTCAGCGTCGGCTGGGTGATGACGCCGGTACCTTTGTTGCCCGATCCACTGGTGGCGGTCAGCGGCGAAGCCAAGGCCAGGCGCTTCGGGTCGGTCAGGACAGTGTCGATGCCTGCGGCGGCATTGCGGGTCGGGGTGATCTTGAAGCTGTCGCCAGCACTCAGGCCACCACCATTGAGCGACAGGGTGAACCCGTCGATCACCGGAGGCGGCGTGTCGGTTAGGTCGAAACTGCCCATGTCGGTGCCTTCCGGCAACTTGCGGACGCTGTAGCCAGTGGCGCTGGTGAAGGTCACCTGGTAATCGCTGGTGCTGAGCTTGCCGGTGTCCTTGATGGTCACATCGAGGTTGCCGGAACCGGCGCTGTTGCCGGTCTTGGCGACACTGCGCTGGCTGATGGCAGCGGCGCTGTTGATATCGCCGAACAGGGTGGCACCGAAGTCACCGTTCTTGTCGATGCCCTGGGCCAGCTGGCTGTTGATCGCATCGGCTACTACCAGGGCCACGCGACCGAGCTCGTTGAGCGCCGGGTCGAGGGTATCCTTGCGGTAGCGGATCAGGCCGCCAAGTTCACCACCGGTAGTGGTGCTGGTGATGTCCATCTTGGTCGAGCCGCGATTGAGGATCAGGCTCATGCGGGTCGGGTCGGTGGCGCTCGGCTGCACGCCGATGGTCTGGGTGGTGTTGCCCAGCACCAGGGCCTGGCCGTTCTTCAGGTAGATGTCGTAGTTGCCGTTCTTCTGTTCTACAACGTCGGCACCGATCAGCGCCGACAACTCGCGCACCGCACCGTCGCGCTGGTCGAGCAGGTCGTTGGGCTGGCCATTGACGGCCGTCATCTTGGAGATCTGGCCATTGAGGTCGGCAATCGACTGGGTCAGGGCGTTGACCTTGTCAGCGATCGACGCCATGTTGGCATTGATGTCGCTGTTCTGCTGGTTGAGCTGCGCCGACAGGGTATTGAAGCGCTTGGCCAGGGACTGCGCGCTGGTCAGCAGCAGTTGGCGCGAGGCGTCCTCGCTCGGCTTGGCCGCAGCGTCCTGCATGGCGCTGAAGAAGCTTTTCAGTGCAGCAGTGATACCGGTGTCGCTACTCGACAGGGCGGTATCCAGCGGCGTGATCTGGTTCAGGTACGAGGTGGCATCGCTGCTCAGCGAGGTGGTGCTGCGCAGCTGGTTCTCGAGGAACGCGTTATAGACCCGGCGCACATCCGCCAGGGTAGTACCGCTGCCGATGAACACCTGGCCGACTTGCTGCCCGCCCTTGGTCTTCTGCACGTTCTGCTGGCGCGAGTAGCTTTCGACATCGGCGTTGGCGATGTTGTTACCGAGGGTGTACATCCCCGATTGCGCGGCGCCAAGCCCCGACATACCAATGTTGATCAGACTCGCCATGGTTCCATGCCCTTAAAGTTTCGTTGCGGTACCGAGCATTGCGTAGTGCTCGTACGACTTCATCTGTCTTGCGATCTGCGAGATCTTGCTGGCGTAATTCGGGTCGGTGGCGTACCCGGCCTTTTGCAACTCTTGCACGAACTGTTCTGGTTTATCGGCGGCCTTCACTGCATCTTGATAGCGCGAATTGTTCTGCAGCAGGCTCACCAGGTCGTGGAAGCTGTCCTGGTAGGAATCGTAGGAGCGGAACGCCGCCGTCTCCTTGACGAACTGGCCATCGCGGAACTCGCTGGTGATCGCCCGCGCCTCGCCGCCTTCCCAGTTGCCGGTTGCCTTGATGCCGAACAGGTTGTGGCTGCTGCTGCCATCGGTGTTGCGCATGACCGACTTGCCCCAGCCGGTTTCCAGGGCGGCCTGTGCCACCAGGTAGCGTGGGTCGATACCGATGCGCTTGGCCGCCTGCTCGGCCATCGGCAGCATGGTGGCGACGAACTCGTCGCTGTCGGCAAAGGCCTTTTTCGGTGCCAGCGGCGGCTGAGCCACGGCGCGTCCGAGGATGCGCAGGCCGTTGTCCGGCACGGCAAAGGCCTTGGCCACCTGCTGGCCGTCACGGGCCGGCACGGCTGCGGTATTGGTGCTGGCCGCCGACGGCACGATGCCGGCCATCAGGCGGTCGGTGAGCTTGCTCGGCAGCGCCAGGCGTCGCGAATTGAGCGCGGCGACGTCGTTGCGGGTGGCGGTCGACTGGGCGGCATGCACGGGCTCGGCCACCTTGTTGCCCCACAGCGTCGGGGCATTGCCCTCGATGCGCGGAAACGGGCTGGTGTTGGCCGGCGTGCCCTTGTTCTTCGACAGCTGGCGCACCAGTACGTCCTGCAGCCCGATACCGCCGCCTTCGCGGGACATGCTCACGGCCAGCTGCTGGTCGTACATGTCGCGGTACTGCTTCACCGTTTCGGTGTTCATCGGGTTGTCGTCGGCCAGCACGTCGCTGGCCTTGCGCGAGGCCTTGAGCATTTCGCTGATGAACAGCGACTCGAACTCCTGGGCCACCTTGCGCACGTTGGCGTCGCTGTCGCGATCGCCATGCTTGAGCGAGCTCAGGCGGTTGAGGTCGGTGTAGGCGCCGCTGTCGGCGCTGCCGGAAACCAGGCTTTTGCTGTTCATCCGCGCCGTCCTCAGATCACGATCAGGTCGGCCTGCAAGGCGCCGGCCTGTTTCAGGGCTTCGAGGATGGCCATCAGGTCGCTGGGCGCTGCGCCCACCTGGTTCACCGCACGGACGATTTCATCCAGCGTGGTGCCCGGGCCGAACTTGAACATCGGCTTGGCTTCCTGCTCGGCGTTGACCCGCGAGCGCGGCACCACGGCGGTCTGGCCATTGGAGAACGGCCCCGGCTGGCTGACGATCGGGTCTTCGGTAATGGTCACGGTCAGGCTGCCGTGGGTCACCGCGGCCGGCGACACCTTGACGTTCTGGCCGATGACGATGGTGCCGGTGCGCGAGTTGATGATGACCTTGGCGACCGCCTGGCCCGGGTCGATCTCGAGGTTCTCGAGGATCGACAGGTAGTCCACGCGCTGGCTCGGGTCCATCGGCGCAGTGACCCGTACCGAACCGCCGTCCACGGCCTGGGCCACGCCCGGGCCGAGCAGGTCGTTGACCTTGTCGACGATACGCTTGGCAGTGGTGAAGTCGGGGCGGTTGAGGTTCAGGGTCAGGCTGTTGCCCTGGTTGAAGCCGCTCGGCACTGCACGCTCGACGGTAGCACCGCCAGGGATACGACCGGCTGACGGAACGTTGACGGTGATCTTCGAACCGTCACGGCCCTCGGCATCGAAGCCGCCCACCACCAGGTTACCCTGGGCCACGGCATAGACGTTGCCATCGATACCCTTGAGCGGGGTCATCAGCAGGCTGCCGCCGCGCAGGCTCTTGGAGTTACCGATCGAGGACACGGTAATGTCCACCACCTGGCCTGGCTTGGCGAACGCCGGCAGGTCGGCATGCACCGACACTGCCGCAACGTTTTTCAGCTGCACGTTGCCGGAGCCGGCCGGCACCTTGATGCCGAACTGCGACAGCATGTTGTTGAAGGTCTGCAGGGTGAACGGCGTCTGGGTGGTCTGGTCACCCGTGCCATTGAGCCCCACCACCAGGCCGTAACCGATCAGCTGGTTGGAGCGCACGCCAGAAATGCTGGCGATGTCCTTCAGGCGCTCGGCCTGGGCGCCGAAGGCACAGGACAGGAGCAGGGTTGCGGCAATCAGCTGCCTCACGTTGAACATGGTCATCCGTACTCAGAAAGGCCAAAGCGGGCTGATGAAGAAGCGGTCCAGCCATCCGGGCTGGCTGGCATCGGCGAACGAGCCGGTACCGGAATAGGTGATGCGCGCGTCGGCCACGCGAGTGGACGGCACGGTGTTGTCGGTGGCGATGTCGTCGGCGCGGATCATGCCGGCAATGCGCACCAGCTCTTCGCCGGTGTTCAGGGTCAGCCACTTCTCGCCACGCACGGCGATGATGCCGTTGGGCAGCACTTCGGCTACGGTCACGGTGATGGAACCGGTCAGGGTGTTGCCCTGAGTGGCCTTGCTGTCGCCCTTGGTGGCGCGCTCGCCGCTGTAGCCGGCCTCCAGCGACAGGTCACCACTGCCGAACGGGTTGTTGGTGTTCGGCGTAGTGCCGAACAACGATGTCAGGCCGATGTTGGCGTTGCTGTTTTTCTGGATCTGCGAACCGGCGTTCTTGCTGGCCGATGTGCGCTCGTTGAGGGTGATGGTGATGATGTCACCCACCCGGAACGCCTTGCGGTCGCTGTACAGGTTCTGCTCGAAGCCGGCCTGGTAGATCGAACCGTTGTTGGCCGCTGCCGGCAGCGGGGTGCGCGGCAGTACCGGCGCGTAGTACGGGTCGTTGGGCTTGGGCGTCGGCGCGACGCAACCTGCCAGCAACACCGCCCCCCCCAGGGCAAAAACGGACAACAGACGATTCATGACGCTTACCTCACGGGTGCAACGGAGTGACGGGGTTAGAGCTGCCTGCTTCAGAGCTGTTGAGTAACGAACGACAGCATCTGGTCAGCATTGGAAATGACCTTGGAGTTCATCTCGTAGGCACGCTGGGTGGTGATCATGTTCACCAGCTCTTCCACGGTGCTGACGTTGGAGTTTTCCAGGGTCTGCTGCAGGGTGGTGCCGAAACCGTTCAGGCCCGGGGTGCCGACTTGTGGCGCGCCACTGGCGGCGGTTTCGAGGAACAGGTTGTCGCCAATCGCCTGCAGGCCGGCCGGGTTGATGAAGTCGGCGGTCTGGATGTTGCCGATCACCTGCGCAGCCGGGTTGCCGGCGGTGGTGATCGACACGGTGCCGTCCTGGCCGACGGTGAAGGTCTGCGCGTCGTTCGGCACGACGATGGCAGGTTCCAGGGCGAAACCGTTGGCGGTGACGATCTGGCCGTCGGAGTTCAGGTGGAAGGTACCGTCACGGGTATACGAAACGGTGCCGTCCGGCTGCAATACCTGGAAGAAACCGCGGCCGTTGACCGCCATGTCCAGCGGGTTTTCCGTGGTTTGCAGGCTGCCGGTCTGGAAGTTCTTCTGGGTGCCGACAATGCGCACACCAGTACCGACCTGCAGGCCGGAAGGCAGCTCGCTGTCCTGGGTGGACTGCGCGCCCGGCTGGCGTTTGATCTGGTACAGCAAGTCCTGGAACTCGGCGCGATCACGCTTGAAGCCGGTGGTCGAGACGTTGGCCAGGTTGTTGGATATGACCGTCAGGTTGGTGTCCTGGGCGGACAGGCCGGTTTTAGCGACCCAAAGAGCCGGAAGCATGTAAGTTCTCCTCGTGCGCCTGTTTTACGGCACTCGTTCAAAAGTGATTAGCCGATTTGCAAAACACGCGCCATGGCTTCGTCGCCTTCCTTGGCCGCGTTCATCATCTTCACGTGCAGTTCGAATTGACGGGACAGCGCCAGCACCGAGGTCATTTCTTCCACGGCGTTGACATTGCTGCCTTCCAGGAAGCCCGACACCACCCGCACGTTGACGTCGGCGTCTGCCGGCTGGCCGTCGCGGGTATGGATCAGGCCATCCAGGCCCTTGGTCAGGCCTTTGGTATCGGGGTTGACCAGCTTGATGCGGTCGACTTCGGCCATCACGCGCGGGTCTTCCCCCATGGAGCGGATGCTGATGGTGCCGTCGGCGCCGACTTCGACCTTCTGCTCTGGCGGAATCGCAATCGGGCCGCCGTTGCCGATCACCGGCATGCCGTTGCCGGCACGCAGCACACCGAGGGCATCGATGTTCAGGCTACCGGTGCGTACGTAGGCTTCACTGCCATCGGGTGCCTGCACGGCGATAAAGCCCTTGCCGGTCACCGTCACATCCAGATCGCGGCCGGTTTCAACCATCGGACCTTCGCTGAAGTCGGTGGCCGGGCGCTCGGTCATGGCAAAGGCGCGCGACGGAAAGCTGTCACCGAACACCGGCATCGAGCGGGCCTGCTCCAGATCTCGCTGGAAACCGTTGGTGGAAATGTTCGCCAGGTTGTTGGCGTGCGCCTTCTGGGCCAGCGCATTCTGGCTCGCGCCGGTCATGGCCACGTAAAGCATCTTGTCCACAGTCATTCTCCATTGCACTGGCGGTCGTTTGCCGCTCGCCGTTGCTATGCGAGCTAGAAAGCAAGTTCCGAACCAACTTTGCGAAATCATGAAAAAGCCCGTGGATACGGGCTTTCGAGGGCCAGTCGGTGTGTTGGACGCCGGTTATCCGGCGCTTGGTTGCCGATGGCGGCAAACCTGTACCGGCCTCTTCGCGGGTGAACCCGCTCCCACAAGTACAGCGCGGCACCTGTGGAGCGGTTTTACCCGCGAAAAGGCCAGTACAGGTTTATTCAAGGCTCGCGGCAACCACCATTGCTGTAGGGCCCGGCGAATTTCTTCCAGCCATCCCCCGGCGGCCATTGCGAGCAGACCAGGCGCCCATCCACCTGGCTTTCCCAGCGCCACCAGGGCGCGGTACCGGCCTGGGCCTGGTACAGGCAGAACGCAGCGACCAACGTGACAACCAGCCTTTTCATGACCCCTCCGGCAAAGACGACGAACCCCTTCATGACAAAGGGGTTCGCCCACATGCACTCAGCCAGCAAGCATCAAGCCATCTGGATGACGGTCTGCATGATGGTGCTTTCAGTGGAGATAGTCTTGGCGTTCGCCTGGTAGTTGCTCTGCGCCTTGATCAGCTCTACCAGCTCCTGCGTCAGGTTCACGTTCGAGCCTTCCAGCGCGTTGGACTCGACGCTGCCCAGGGTACCTGTCTTCGGCGCATCGATGCCCGGGATGCCGGAGGTGTAGGTTTCGGTCCAGCGGGTACCACCAATCTGCTGCAGGCCCTGCTCGTTGGCGAAGCTGGCCAGGGCCACCTGGCCGATGGCGCGGGATTGCTGGTTGCTGAAGCTGGCGAACAGCACACCCGTCGAGTCGATGCTCAGGCTCGACAGGATACCGGTCGCGTAGCCGTCCTGGGACTGCGACATCCGCGCGGTCTCGGTGTTGTAGGAGGTAGTGCTGTTCATCGCCAGGCGCATACCATCGGCATTGCCCACCGCGCCATTGGAGATCCAGTTACCCGCAGAATCTTCCACCGCCGGCACCCAGCCGGTCATGGTGAAGGTGCTGTTGGTTACGGTGAACGACGAGCCCGCCGGGTGGCCGGTATTGTCCGCAGTCATGCTCTTGACCGAGCCATCGCTGTTGAAGCTGATGGTGCCAGTCAGCGGCACAGTGGAGGATGGGGAAAACGGGTTGCGCCCATCGACCAGGGTGTACATGGTCCACTCATTGGTGCCAGTCTTGCGATAGAACTGCTCCATGGTGTGCTCGTTACCCTGGCTGTCGTACACCTTGGTCGGGAAAGACTTGGTGTAAGTCGTCTGATCGGAAGGATCGAACGGCAGGTTCGGCACCATCACGCCAGTGCCATCGTCCACTTCCAGCGGGATGTCGGCGGCCGAGGAATTCAGGTTGATGCCCTGGTCGATCAGCGATGTTGCCTTTGGCTGCAGCGCCGATGTATCGATCTGCAGATCGGTCAGCACGCCCTTCTGGATCTTGCCAGTCGAGTCGGCGGCGTAGCCCTGCAGGCGCAGGCCGTCCGAGGTAACCACGAAGTTGTCCTTGCTGGCCTGGAAAGCACCCGCACGGGTGTACACGCGCGAGCCGTTATCGGACAGCACGAAGAAGCCCTGCCCCTGGATCCCCATATCCAGCACGTTGCCGGTGGTGTTGACGTCCCCCTGGGTGAACTGCTGGGAAACCGCTGCCAGGCGCACGCCGTTACCCACCTGGTTCTTGCCAACACCCAGGCGGTTGGAACCTGCATAGACATCGGCGAACTCGGCACGCGACGACTTGAAGCCATTGGTGTTGACGTTGGCGATGTTGTTGCCGGTGACATCCAGTTGCTTGTTTGCTGCGTACAGACCGCTAAGGCCGATATTGAAAGACATGAATTCGCTCCTTTTGCCGCTCTAGCGGGCCTTAGATACCGATGGTTTGCACGTCGGAGAGGGACACTTTGCCAACACCGGCGAGGTTGAGCACCATTTCGCCGGCGGCACTGAAACTGACGCTGGTCACCTTGGCTGGCAACAGCGTGTTCATCTGCACCGACTTGCCATCCACCGTGGTGGTAGCAGTGAAGGTGTAAGTACCAGGGTCGACTTTCTCGCCACTGCTGTTGGTACCGTCCCAGATGAAATCGGCGTAACCGGCTTTCTGCTCGCCCAGCTCGATGGTCTTGACGGTATTGCCGTCCTTGTCCTTGATGGTGATCTTTGCTTCGCCGATGGCTTGCGGCACGACGAACTGCGCATTGAAGCTTTCTGCGGTGTCGACCACGGCCTTGTCGTTCTGCACTACCACCGAACGCCCGACCAGCGAGGACGCCTGCAGGGCCTGGGACGAGGCCATGGCGCTGGTGATGGAGTTGACCGATTCGTTCAGCGAGGTAATGCCTTCCAGGCTGCTGAACTGCGCCAACTGGGCAACGAACTCACCGTTGTCCTGTGGGTCCAGCGGGTTCTGGTGCTGCATCTGGGTGACCAGCAATTGCAGGAACGCGTCCTTGCCGAGCGAGTCGTTGCCGGTCTTGGATGCGGTGTCCGTGGTCTTCTTGGTGCTGGTGCCTACACCCGACGCCGCGAGCACGTCGTTGAGGTTCACACCGTTGGTATCGATTGCCATGCTCTGGTTTCCTTATCACTGACCGAGGGTCAGGACCTTCTGCATCATGGCCTTGGCCGTATTCATCAGCTCGGCGTTGGTCTGGAACGCGCGGCTGGCGGAGATCATGTCAGCCATCTCTTCAACCACGTTGACGTTCGGGTAGTAGACGTAGCCGTCCTTGTTCGCCGCCGGGTGGTTGGGCTCGTAACGGGCCTCCAGATTGCTCTGGTCCTCGACGATGCCTTTTACCTGCACGCCCTGCCCTGCTTCGCCCTGATCTTCGAACAGCGACTGGCTGCCGCCGGCCTGTGCGTCCTGGAAGGTGGTGGCGAACACCGGGTGGCGGGCGCGATAGGTCTGATCGATGCTCGAAGACACGGTCTCGGCGTTGGCGATGTTGGAAGCAACGGTGTTCAGGCGCGTGTTCTGCGCACTCATGCCGCTACCGGCAATGTTGAAGACACTGGAAAGGGACATGATCATTCTCCCCGCAGGGCCGAAACCAGCCCTTTGAATTTACTGTTGAGCAAGGTGAAGCTGGCCTGGAAGCCGACGGCGTTTTCGGTGTAGTTCGATTGCTCGATCTGCGCGTCCACGGTGTTCTGGTCGATCGACGGCTGCGTTGGCGTGCGGTACTTGAGGGTATCGTCGGCCATGGCCAGGCCCTCGGCCTCGATATGGCGGCTGTTGGTACGGTCGAGACTGAAACGGCCGCCACTCTGCTGCCTGTCGCTTTCGGCAGCGAGCACCGAGGCGAAGTCCATGTCGCGCGCCTTGTAGTTGGGCGTGTCGGCGTTGGCGATGTTGTTGGCCAGCACTTCGGCGCGCTGGGCGCGGAAGCCCAGGGCCTTTTCGTGAATACCAAGCGCCTTGTCGAAGCTGATGCTCATGTCGGGGAAACCTTCGGAGGTTGACCGGAATATCGTTGGGCAAGGTATAGCAAGGGCTGTGCCAACCAACAGAAAGCCCGGAAATACGGGCTTGCAGGGCAAGGTGCTGTCAGAGTGATGCCAGAAAAGCGGCAAAGGCCTTCCGCCTTCGGGCGCGAAAGCGGCAATTGCCGGGCGGCAAAAGCGGCAAAACAAAAAATTGACGTCAGCATTTCTCCTGCGCCGGCCTCTTCGCGGGTAAACCCGCTCCCACCGGGTTCTGCACAGCTTTCAAGGTCGGCGCGGTACCTGTGGGAGCGGGTTTACCCGCGAAGAGGCCGGCACAGGCAAACAAAAAGGCCGGCAACTTTCGCTGCCGGCCCTCTTGGTTACTTCGCCTGGTAAATGATCCCCGGGCTGCACTGCACCATCTGGTAATGGTCCGGCAGCCCGTTCAGCGCCTCGGAAGCCCCGAGGAACAGATACCCACCCGGCTTCAAGGTACTGTGGATACGCAACAGAATGTCCTTCTTCACCTGCGCCGAAAAATAGATCAGCACGTTACGGCAGAACACCACATCGAACTTGCCCAGGCTGGCATAGCTGTCGAGCAGGTTGAACGAGCGGAACTCGACGCGGCTGCGAATCGCCGGCTTGACCGCCCAGCGCCCCGGCCCCTTGGTGTCGAAGTAGCGCTGCAGGCGCTCCTGGGACAAGCCACGGGCAATCGCCAGGCTGTCGTACTCGCCGGTCTTGCAGTTGGTCAGCATGGTGCCGGACAAGTCAGTGGCAACGATCTGCGCGCCCATCTTCAACTGGCCGAGGTTGCTACGCTCGAACTCGTCGATGGCCATCGAGATGGAATACGGTTCCTGCCCCGACGAACAGGCCGCCGACCACATGCGCAGGCGCTGGCCGGGGTTGTTGCGGATGAACTCGGGGATGACCTTGTTCTTCAGCACCTCGAACGGGTAGGTATCGCGAAACCACAGGGTCTCGTTGGTGGTCATGGCATCGACCACCTGCTCGCGCAAACCGCCGCGCGGCTGGGCCTGGATGCGCTGCACCAGCTCGCCCAGGCTCTTGATGCCCTGTTGCTCCATCAGCTTGTTGAGACGGCTGGAGACCAGGTACTGCTTATTCTCGCCCAGCAGGATGCCACAGGCTTTCTCCAGGAAGACCCGGAACTGTTCGAAATCCAAATTACCCGTAGACACTACTGCCGCCTCTTTTAAATCACTGGTGCCGGGGGGCCTGCCCCCGGCTGCTTCAATGCGTTGCCTTGATCCGGTCGACCACCCGCTGGGCCAGGTCGTCCGGCTTGAACTTGGCCAGGAAGTCATCGGCACCGACCTTCTTGACCATCGCCTGGTTGAACACCCCGGAAAGCGAAGTATGCAGGCAGATGTGCAATTTTTGCATGCGCGGATCGCTGCGGATCTCCGCCGTTAGCGTATAGCCGTCCATTTCCGGCATTTCAATGTCCGAGATCATCATCAGGAACTCTTCTTCCGGCTTCTTGCCCTCATCCACCAGCTGGCGCAGGTAGTTCAGGGCCTGACGGCCGTCATTGAGCGCCACCACCTCGACCCCCACCGTCTGCAGGCAGCGGCTGACCTGCTTGCGCGCCACCGACGAATCGTCGACGGTGAGCACCCGCAGCAGCACGGCCTTGTCCTGCACCTCGGCATCGATCACCCCGGCCGACACCGACTCGGACGACGACGCCACTTCGGCCAGCACCTTCTCCACATCGATGATCTCGACCATGCGGTTGTCCACCCGGGTGACCGCGGTCAGGTAGTGGTCGCGGCCGGTGCCCTTGGGTGGCGGATGGATCTCTTCCCAGTTCATGTTGACGATGCGCTCCACCGAATGCACCAGGAAGCCTTGGGTCTTGGTGTTGTACTCGGTGATGATCACGAAACTGTTGCGCGTGTCTTCCTGCAGCGGCCGCAACCCGGTGGCCATCGACAGGTCGAGGATCGGGATGGTCGCCCCGCGAATATTGGCAACACCGCGCACCACCGGGTGCGCCTTGGGCAGCAGGGTCAGCGCAGGGCATTGCAGCACTTCCCTGACCTTGAATACGTTGATGCCGTAAAGCTGCTCGCCATTGAGGCGGAACAGCAGCAATTCCAGGCGATTCTGCCCCACCAGCTGCGTGCGCTGGTTGACCGAATCCATAACACCTGCCATGCCAGACTCCTTTATGTTTCAGCCTTTCGTTGCAACTCAGTTAGCGAGTCGGCACGGGCTTTGCTTTTTTGAGCGCCATGTACACGAAAACGACATTTTTCCGACGATTGACGCGCCTGCTGACTGGCTCGCTGGCCATGCTGTGCCTTCTGGTGCCCGGCGTTCGCACGGTAGCGGACGCGTTTACCTTGCCTGAACAGCTTATCGGTGTCACTCAAGGGTTTCTTGAATTCAGCGTCGAAGATTATCTGGCCACCACCCAGACCGCCGGCCGTTACGAGATCCAGGTCAACCCGCTGGACCCGCGCCTGCGCATGCCGCTGTGCAGCCAGCAGCTGGACGCCTCGCTGGAAAGCCCGGCTCAGCCGCTGGGCCGCGTCACGGTGAAGGTACGCTGCGAAGGCTCAGCGCCCTGGACCGTGTTCGTGCCGGCCACCGTGCGGCTGTTCCGCGACGTGGTGGTGGTGACCCGGCCGCTCAAGCGCGACAACGTGGTGGGCGAAGGCGATGTGGCCCTGCGCGAGCGGGATGTCGGCACCCTGGGCCAAGGCTTCCTGACCGAACTGGAACAGGCGGTAGGCATGAAGATGCTGCGCCCCACGGTGATCGACCAGGTACTCACCCCGCAACACCTGGAACAGGCCGAGGTGGTGCGCAAGGGTGACCACGTGGTGATCATCGCCCGCAGTGGCAGCCTGAGTGTACGCATGCCCGGGGAAGCCCTGAGCAAGGGTGGCCTGAGCGAACAGATCCGGGTGCGCAACCTCAATTCCAAACGGGTGATCAAGGCCAGGGTGACCGGCCCTGGGCAGGTCGAGGTAAGTATGTAGCCAGCCCACTGATTTGCGCTGGCGGTGAGGAACCGCTTTTCCTAAACTGTGTCAGAAAACGGGTTCGCGAGCTTGCTGACAGGCGGCTATGCATTTGTGCCTAAAGTTTCTTTCGGGTTGGCCGAAAACAAGGCAAGCGTCCAAATACCCAGAGGTTTCTGATCATGGTCATCGACTTCAGTCGTTTGAATAACTCTCCGTCCGTCACGGGCGGCGTGCGCGGCAACACCGCGAACGGCAGCGCCGAAAAACCGGCAGCCAGCCAGGAAGCGGCAACCGCCACCAGCGCCAGCGGAGAAGCGGTACACCTCAGCCAAGAGGCCCAGCAGTTGCAGAAGATCAGCGACAAGCTGCGCGACGAGCCGGTGGTCAACAGTGCCCGTGTGGCCCAGTTGAAACAGGCGATCGCCGACGGCAGCTACCAGGTCGATGCCGGCCGGGTCGCCAGCAAACTGCTCGATTTCGAAGCCCAGCGCTGACCGTTCGGCGCGCTGACTTCACGGACGCTAGAAAAGCCAAGAGTTAGCCATGCACGACACCACCTTGCTGCAACTGATCGAAGATGACATTGCCCCGATGCAGGAACTGCTGGACCTTCTGCAAAAGGAAGCGGTCGCCCTGCATGGCCGCGACATGGCGCCACTGGAGAATATCCTGGCCCGCAAGCAGTCTTTGATCGTGCTGCTGGAGCAGCAAGGTCTGCGGCGCAACAACCTGCTTTCCAGCCTTGGCCTGAGCCCTGATCGCGCCGGAGTGGAGGCCGTGGCGGCACAATCGCCGAACGGTGAACTGCTGCTGCAGCAACTCGATGTGATCAGCCAGTTGATGCAAGCCTGCCAGCAGCTCAACGAGACCAATGGCCGGATCATCCAGGTGCAGCAACACGTCACCAACAACCAGATCCGGATCCTCATGGGCGGCGATTCTCCGTCGCTCTACGACAGCCGCGGCAGCACCTCGCCGCTGGCCAAGCCACGGGCGCTCAGCCAAGTGTGATTTTTTCTATCAAGGCACGGAACATACTGGCAAAATGCCGTTAATTGCGTGTGTCGCTTTTGCCTGGAGAACGATAAGCCGTGTTCAATGAATCCGATGCCCCGCAGCCGCCAAAGGTGCTGAACACCCCTTTGGAGATTGCGGCCAACTTGCGGCAGCTGCAGGAAAGCCACGACCCCCTGATCATCACCTTCCACGACCGCAGCCAGCGCTTCCAGAGCTACGTGGTGCACGTGGACCGTGAAAGCAATACCCTGGCGCTGGACGAAATGATCCCGCGCGACGGTGAGAAGTTCATCGAGAACGGCGAACACTTCCGCGTCGAAGGCTTCCACGATGGTGTGCGCATCGCCTGGGACTGCAACCACGAGTTGAAGATCAGCGAAGTCGACGGTCACCGCTGCTACCGCGGCGCCATGCCCCTGGAAATGACCTACCACCAGCGCCGCAATGCCTTCCGCGCCGCGCTGAAACTGTCGCAGCTGGTCGATATCATCCTCGATGGCACCCACCTCAAGGGCAACGGCGCCCTGCGTGGCAAGCTGCTGGACATCTCCGCCACCGGCTGCAAACTGCGCTTCGAAGGCAATGTCGAGGATCGCCTGCAACTGGGCCAGGTGTACGAGCGTTTCAAGGCGGGGAACCCGCTGGGCCTGGTCGACACCATGGTCGAGCTGCGCCACCTGCATTACGAAGAGCGGATCAACACCACCTTTGCCGGCGTGCGCTTCCATAACCTTACCGGGCAGGCGCAGCGCAAGGTCGAGAGCTTTGTCTACCAGCTGCAGCGTGAGGCACGGCGCTTCGACAAAGACGATTATTGAGTGCAGGCCCACTGTGCGGGTGTAGCGCACAGCACCTGGGCGTGGTGCGCTTCCAGGTTACCTATGGCTCCGCGGCTGCTTAGTGTACTTGTACCCAAGCGACCGCCGAGGAGCCCACAATGATCCAAGCCAATTTCACCGCCGAACTCCACTGCCAGCATGGCCAGGTGGGAGTGGTCGACACCCCGCTGTACGTTCACCCCCTATTCTCCCTCGATCAGGATGGCTGGCTATGCACAGAGCACCAGCGCGGGGACAGCCCGAGCTTCAAGCCCATCACTTTCGCGTTCCGTTTCCTGAAGCACCAGGGCGAGCGAACGCACTATGCGATCAACGGCGCCGAGACCTGGGAATATTTTGGTTCGAGCCTGGAGCGCAACCGCAATGGCTGGGTAGGCTTTTATGCGACGCATATCGTTGGCCGGATCATCGGCAACGCCAATCTCGCAGAGGCTTTCTATGAGGCCATAGAGGGCAAAGGGCAATGGAAGATCGAAACGCTCAGCCCCTGGGACGGCCGCCTGGAAACAGCCGAAGAAGTGCCCTTCTACCTGCGTGACCTGAACGGTTACCGGGTGGCGCTGGCCAGGTCCACCTATACCCGGGACAAGGTCAAGCGCCATTACTGGTTCCTCAATGCCAGTACCAAAGAGGGCGAGATACTGGTCTTCAACCTGAAGAACATAAAGCCAGCCTGACTCGCCAGGGGCACCGGACATGACCGGCACCCTTCGAGGGGCAGGCCAACAGGCCGTCAGACCGCAGAGTTGATCTCGGCCTGGGGCTTGCCCTGCTCCTCATTCTGGCGGGGCTCGTCTTCGGTATCCTCCGCCGCCACCGGTGCCTGCATCACCTCCTGTACCGTCTGCTCATCCACCCGTGGGTCCAGCGCCGCCGACAGTGGCGAACCGGCAGCCGGCATCGCAACGTGGCCCAAAGGCGCATCCTGCACCTGGTGCAGCCCGGTGACCGCCTTCGGCCGAATGCGCCACACCAGCACCAGGGCAAAGAACACGAAGAAGGCATACAGCATCTGCGGGCCCAGCACCTTCATCAGCACGCCTGCCGCCAGCGGCCCGATACACGCGCCCACACCGTAGGTCACCAGCAGCATCGCGGTCAGCGACACCCGCCGCTCGCTTTCCACATGGTCGTTGGAAAACGCCACCGCCAGCGGGTACAGGCAGAACTGCAGCAACGAAATCACGAAGCCTATGGCGAACAGCAACTCCAGCGGAACGCTGGGCAGCATCGCCAGTGGCGCCGAGGCCAGCGCAAGCCCCACGGCCACGCTGCGGATCAGCACCGCCCGATCGTAGCGGTCAGACAACCAGCCCAGCGGCCACTGCACCAGCAGGCCGGCAAAAATGCAGCTACCCATGAACAGACCGACCTGCTCGGTAGTCATGCCCTGACTGGAGGCATACAAAGGCGCCAGACCATAGAACGAGCCGACGATAAGCCCCGAACCCAGCACCGTGCTGAGCGACTGCGGCACCCGCTTGATGAAGAACTTCGGCTCCATCGGTGCCGGGCGCAACGGTGCGGGGTGAATGCGCCGGGTCATGGCCACCGGCACCAGGCACAGGGTGAAACACATGGCCACCAGCATCAGCAGCTCCAGGCCAAGCTGTGGGTGCACCACCAGGATCAGCTGGCCGAGCACCAGGCCCAGGTAAGAGGCGATCATGTAGCCGCTGAACACCGCGCCGCGGTGCTTCACATCGGCCTGCTCGTTCAGCCAGCTCTCGATGACCATGTACTGGCACATCATCCCCAGGCCTACGATCATCCGCAGCCCGACCCAGGCCGGCAACCAGCTGGTCAAACCATGGCCGAGCACCGCCGCACCGACGATGCCAGCGCAAGTGGCATAGGCGCGAATGTGCCCTACCCGGCCAATCAACCGGTGGCCGACCTTGCCGCCTACCGCCAGGCCAAAGTAGTTGGCCGCCATCAAGGCACCCACCCACAGGCTGTCGACATGATCGGCTGCCAGGCGCAGGGCCAGGTAGGTACTGAGCAGGCCCGAGCCGATCAACATCATCAGCGCGGCGAAATACAACGACTGAAACGGCTTCCATATATTTCGCATAGGTCCCTTGCGGCTCCCGGGTCAGGTGGCGATGGGTTGCAGCCAAGCATAAAAGCAAAATTGCTGCGGCGCAGTCCCCTGCCTGACAATTCGTGAATCAAGGGCGCGTCCAGTGTCGGTCATGTCGTGTTCATGCACGTGCACCGGACTGCACTCAAGCGTTTCGCTCTCACGGTTTTTGAATGCAAGCGCAATACCGGGAGAAATACTCAACTTCTATTTGAGTAATATCCGGCTGGCCTGATAACCGGCTTCCCCCGTCAAAGCCGCCCTCATTCCCTCAAGGTCATGCCATTGGCCGGCAGCGGTAAGGCCGTCTTGTAACGCACCTGCTTCAAGGCAAAACTGGAACGGATATTGGCCACCCCCGGCAACCGCGTCAGGTAATCCAGAAACCGTTCCAGCGCCTGGATGCTGGGCAGCAGTACCCGCAACAGGTAGTCCGGATCGCCCGTCATCAGGTAGCACTCCATCACTTCGGGCCGCTCGGCAATTTCTTCCTCGAAACGGTGCAACGACTGCTCGACCTGTTTTTCCAGGCTCACATGGATGAACACGTTCACGTCCAGCCCCAACGCCTCGGGCGACAGCAAGGTCACCTGCTGGCGGATCACCCCCAGCTCCTCCATGGCCCGAACCCGGTTGAAGCAGGGCGTGGGAGACAGGTTCACCGAGCGGGCCAGTTCGGCGTTGGTGATGCGGGCATTTTCCTGCAGGCTGTTGAGAATGCCGATATCGGTACGATCGAGTTTGCGCATGAGACAAAATCACCGGTTTTTTGTGTTTATGCGGAATGTTTATCTGCCCTGCTCGGCAAAGGCAACCAACTTGAGAGAAAAATTCTCCTGCCGGACCACTAAGATGTAGGGGACGCTGACCTACCAGTCACAAGCCGGTACTCAGCGGCGGCCGCTTCAGAGCTCACAAAAACAAATACCCGAGCGAGCGTAAAAAGCATGAACGAGTACGCCCCCCTGCGTTTGCATGTGCCCGAGCCTACCGGCCGGCCAGGCTGCCAGACCGATTTCTCCTACCTGCGCCTGAACGATGCAGGTCAAGCCCGTAAACCCCCAGTCGATGTCGACGCTGCCGACACCGCCGACCTGTCCTACAGCCTTATCCGCGTGCTCGACGAGCAAGGCGATGCACAAGGCCCGTGGGCCGAAGACATCGACCCGCAGGTTCTCCGCCAGGGCATGCGCGCCATGCTCAAGACGCGGATTTTCGACAGCCGCATGGTGGTCGCCCAGCGCCAGAAGAAGATGTCTTTCTACATGCAGAGCCTGGGTGAAGAAGCCATCGGCAGCGGCCAGGCCCTGGCGCTGAACCGCACCGACATGTGCTTCCCCACCTACCGCCAGCAAAGCATCCTGATGGCCCGCGACGTGTCGCTGGTCGAGATGATCTGCCAGTTGCTGTCCAACGAGCGCGACCCGCTCAAGGGCCGCCAACTGCCGATCATGTATTCGGTGCGCGAGGCCGGTTTCTTCACCATCAGCGGCAACCTGGCGACCCAGTTCGTGCAGGCGGTCGGCTGGGCCATGGCCTCGGCGATCAAGGGCGATACCAAAATCGCCTCGGCGTGGATCGGCGACGGCGCAACCGCCGAGTCGGACTTCCACACCGCCCTCACCTTTGCCCACGTGTACCGCGCCCCGGTGATCCTCAACGTGGTCAACAACCAGTGGGCGATCTCCACCTTCCAGGCCATCGCCGGTGGCGAGTCGACCACCTTCGCCGGCCGTGGCGTGGGTTGCGGCATTGCCTCGCTGCGGGTCGATGGCAACGACTTCGTCGCCGTGTACGCAGCCTCGCGCTGGGCCGCCGAACGCGCCCGCCGTGGCCTGGGCCCGAGCCTGATCGAGTGGGTCACCTACCGTGCAGGCCCGCACTCGACCTCGGACGACCCGTCCAAGTACCGCCCGGCCGATGACTGGAGCCACTTCCCGCTTGGCGACCCGATCGCCCGCCTGAAGCAGCACCTGATCAAGATCGGCCACTGGTCCGAGGAAGAACACCAGGCCACCACTGCCGAGCTGGAAGCCGCGGTGATCGCCGCGCAGAAGGAAGCCGAGCAGTACGGCACGCTGGCCAACGGTCACATCCCGAGTGCTGCCTCGATGTTCGAGGACGTGTACAAGGAAATGCCCGACCACCTGCGCCGTCAACGCCAGGAACTGGGGGTTTGAGATGAACGACCACAACAACAGCATCAACCCGGAAACCGCCATGGCCACCACTACCATGACCATGATCCAGGCCCTGCGCTCGGCCATGGATGTCATGCTCGAGCGCGACGACAATGTGGTGATCTACGGCCAGGACGTCGGTTACTTCGGCGGCGTGTTCCGCTGCACCGAAGGCCTGCAGAACAAGTACGGCAAGTCCCGTGTGTTCGACGCGCCGATCTCCGAGAGCGGCATCGTCGGCACCGCCGTGGGCATGGGTGCCTATGGCCTGCGCCCGGTGGTGGAAATCCAGTTCGCCGACTACTTCTACCCGGCCTCCGACCAGATCGTTTCCGAGATGGCGCGCCTGCGTTACCGCTCGGCCGGCGAGTTCATCGCCCCGTTGACCCTGCGCATGCCCTGCGGTGGCGGGATCTATGGCGGCCAGACCCACAGCCAGAGCCCGGAAGCGATGTTCACCCAGGTGTGCGGCCTGCGCACTGTCATGCCGTCCAACCCGTATGATGCCAAGGGCCTGCTGATCGCCTCGATCGAATGCGATGACCCGGTGATCTTCCTGGAACCCAAGCGCCTGTACAACGGCCCGTTCGACGGCCACCACGACCGCCCTGTCACCCCATGGTCGAAGCACCCGCAAAGCGCCGTACCCGATGGCTACTACAGCGTGCCGCTGGACAAGGCGGCCATTACCCGCCCCGGCAATGACGTGACCGTGCTGACCTACGGCACCACGGTGTACGTGGCCCAAGTGGCCGCCGAAGAAACCGGCGTCGACGCCGAGGTGATCGACCTACGCAGCCTTTGGCCGCTGGACCTGGAGACCATCGTCGAGTCGGTTAAAAAGACCGGCCGCTGCGTGGTGGTACACGAAGCTACCCGCACCTGCGGCTTCGGCGCCGAACTGGTTTCGCTGGTACAGGAACATTGCTTCCACCACCTGGAGGCGCCGATCGAGCGCGTCACCGGCTGGGACACCCCCTACCCCCACGCACAGGAATGGGCTTACTTCCCAGGGCCTTCGCGGGTAGGTGCGGCATTGAAAAAGGTCATGGAGGTCTGAATGGGCACGCACGTCATCAAGATGCCGGACATTGGCGAAGGCATCGCGCAGGTCGAGTTGGTCGAGTGGTTCGTCAAGGTCGGCGACATGATCGCCGAAGACCAGGTGGTGGCCGACGTCATGACCGACAAGGCCACCGTGGAAATCCCTTCGCCGGTCAGCGGCAAGGTGCTGGCCCTGGGTGGGCAGCCCGGTGAAGTGATGGCGGTCGGCAGCGAGCTGATCCGCATCGAAGTGGAAGGCAGCGGCAACCATGTGGATGTGCCCACCAAGGATGTGCCCAAGCGCGAACAGGTCGAGGCCCCCGCTGCCCCGGTAGCCGCCAAGCCCGAGCCGCAGAAGGAAGCAAGACCGGCCGCGTGCCAGGCGCCCGTCAACCACGAGGCAGCCCCGATCGTGCCTCGCCAGCCAGGCGACAAGCCGCTGGCCTCGCCGGCGGTGCGCAAGCGCGCCCTGGATGCCGGTATCGAACTGCGTTACGTGCATGGCAGCGGCCCGGCCGGGCGTATCCTGCACGAAGATCTCGACGCCTTCATGAGCAAGCCGCACAGCGCTGGCGGGCAAGCGCCGAGCGGCTATGCCAAGCGCACCGACAGCGAGCAGGTACCGGTGATCGGCCTGCGCCGCAAGATCGCCCAGCGCATGCAGGACGCCAAGCGCCGGGTCGCGCACTTCAGTTATGTGGAAGAAATCGACGTCACCGCCCTGGAAGCTCTGCGCCAGCAACTCAACAGCAAGCACGGCGACAGCCGCGGCAAGCTGACCCTGCTGCCGTTCCTGGTTCGCGCTCTGGTCGTGGCACTGCGCGATTTCCCGCAGATCAACGCCACCTATGATGACGAAGCCCAGGTCATCACCCGCCATGGCGCGGTGCATGTGGGCATCGCCACCCAGGGTGACAACGGCCTGATGGTGCCGGTGCTGCGCCATGCCGAAGCTGGCAGCCTGTGGAGCAATGCCGGCGAGATCTCGCGCCTGGCCAACGCTGCTCGCAACAACAAGGCCAGCCGCGATGAGCTGTCCGGTTCGACCATCACCCTGACCAGCCTGGGCGCACTGGGCGGCATCGTCAGCACGCCGGTGGTCAACACCCCGGAAGTGGCGATCGTCGGCGTCAACCGCATGGTCGAGCGGCCTGTGGTGATCGACGGCCAGATCGTCGTGCGCAAGATGATGAACCTGTCCAGCTCGTTCGACCACCGCGTGGTCGATGGCATGGACGCCGCGCTGTTCATCCAGGCCGTGCGCGGCCTGCTCGAACAACCCGCCTGCCTGTTCGTGGAGTGAGCATGCAACAGACTATCCAGACTACCCTGTTGATCATCGGCGGCGGCCCTGGCGGCTACGTGGCTGCCATCCGTGCCGGGCAACTGGGCATCCCCACCGTGCTGGTGGAAGGCCAGGCACTGGGCGGTACCTGCCTGAACATCGGCTGCATCCCGTCCAAGGCGCTGATCCACGTGGCCGAGCAGTTCCACCAGACCTCGCGCTTTGCCGGCCCGTCGGAGCTGGGCATCAGCGTCGCCTCGCCGCGCCTGGACATCGGCCAGAGCGTGGCCTGGAAGGACGGCATTGTCGACCGCCTGACCACCGGCGTCGCCGCGCTGCTGAAAAAGCACGGGGTCAAGGTGATCCATGGCTGGGCGAAGGTGCTCGACGGCAAGCAGGTCGAGGTCGATGGCCAGCGTATCCAGTGCGAGCACCTGTTGCTGGCCACAGGCTCCAGCAGCGTCGAACTGCCAATGCTGCCGCTGGGTGGGCCGATCATTTCCTCGACCGAAGCCCTGGCGCCGAAAACCCTGCCGCAGCACCTGGTAGTGGTGGGCGGCGGCTACATCGGCCTCGAGCTGGGCATCGCCTACCGCAAGCTGGGCGCCCGGGTCAGCGTGGTGGAGGCGCGCGAGCGCATCCTGCCAACCTACGACAGCGAGCTGACCGCCCCGGTGGCCGAATCGCTGAAGAAGCTGGGCATCACCCTGCACCTGGGCCATAGCGTCGAAGGTTACGAAGGCGGCTGCCTGCTGGCCCGTGATGGCCAGGGCGGCCAATTGCGCCTGGAAGCCGACCAGGTGCTGGTGGCCGTGGGCCGCCGGCCACGCACGCAAGGTTTCAACCTTGAGTGCCTGGACCTGAAGATGAACGGCGCCGCCGTCGCCATCGACGAGCGCTGCCAGACCAGCATGCGCAACGTCTGGGCCATCGGCGACGTGGCCGGCGAACCGATGCTGGCGCACCGGGCCATGGCCCAGGGCGAGATGGTCGCCGAGATCATCGCCGGCAAGGCGCGCCGTTTCGAACCCAGCGCGATCGCCGCGGTGTGTTTCACCGACCCGGAAGTGGTGGTGGTCGGCAAGACCCCGGAGCAAGCCAGCCAGCAAGGGCTGGACTGCATCGTCGCGCAGTTCCCGTTCGCCGCCAATGGCCGGGCCATGAGTCTGGAATCGAAAAGCGGTTTCGTGCGGGTGGTGGCGCGCCGTGACAACCACCTGATCCTGGGTTGGCAGGCGGTTGGCGTGGCGGTTTCCGAGTTGTCGACGGCGTTTGCCCAGTCGCTGGAAATGGGCGCGTGCCTGGAGGATGTGGCCGGCACCATCCATGCCCACCCGACACTGGGTGAGGCGGTACAGGAAGCGGCGCTGCGCGCGCTGGGCCACGCCCTGCATATCTGACACTGAAGCGGCCGAGGCCGATTTGGCCCGCAGCGCCCCAGGCGTTGCGGGTCTTTTTTCATGGGCGAGTCAGTGCCGGCCTCTTCGCGGGTAAACCCCCCACAGGGACATCACTGCCCGTGAGAGCAGTGGCGCACCTGTGGGAGCGGGTTTACCCGCGAAGAGGCCGGCACAGGCTACTCGGCTATGGCGTTCTTGCCGTTCCCCTTGGCCCGGTACAGCGCCTTGTCGGCACGCGCCAGCAGTGCATGCTGGTCCTCCCCTTCCTCCCATTGCACCACACCGTAGCTCATGGTCAGCCGGCAATCGCCCACCGGCTCTATCTGCGCCATCGCCTGGCGCAAGCGTGCAGCCACCTCCAGCGCCTCGCCCAGCGAGGCCTGCGGCAATACGATGACGAACTCGTCCCCACCCCAGCGCGCCAGCAGGTCCTGCTCCCGCAGGCAGGCACGCAGGACGTCGACCACCCGCAACAGCGCCGCATCGCCATGGGCATGGCCATAGCGGTCATTGATCGGCTTGAAGTCATCCAGGTCCATGGCTATCAGCGACAACGGCTGGCGAAAACGCTGGGCACGCTCGCACTCCAGTTGTAGCGCCTTCTCCAGACGATAGCGATTGGCAATGCGGGTCAACGCATCACGCTCGGCCAGCTCGCGGTTTTCGTCCAACTGCCGCTGCAACTGCTGGTTCACCCAGGACAGCTCGCGAGTGCGTTCGGCCACCTGGCTTTCCAGCGACTGGTTCCTCTGCTGCAGTTGCGCCACAAGGCGCTTGTTGGCGTCAATGTTGCGGTGGGCACCAAGCATGCGCGCCACCGAGCCGTCCTCGTTATGGGCGATGATGTAACCGCTGTCTTCTATCCACAGATAGCTGCCATCCTGGCAACGGCAGCGGTATTCGACCAGATAGTGCTCGTTACGCTGGTTGATGTACGCCTCGAAATGCGCCATCACCCGTGGGTAGTCCTCCGGGTGGATCACGCTTTCCCAGGTGAGCACCGAGTTGGCCATGGAGTGGCTGGGGTAGCCAAGCATGGCGTACCAGCCCGGGTTGCGATAGACGTAGCCGGTATTGGCATTCCAGTCCCAGATACCATCGCTGATAAGATCGAACAACGTACGCAACTGCTGCGCACTGAAGCCGGCAGGTACCGGCCGGGTTTCCTGACTCATTGACGCTCTCCCTGACGGCTGGCGCACCCGAACAGAATAGCCCCGACGCCCTGTTTTTGCGGCGCTGTGAGAGCAGGCATGGATCGAGGACGCTCAAGCCAGATGCAACAGCGCCTCCTCCACCGCGGCAACCACCTGGTTGCCCTTGGCACCCGGCAGCCGCCATGCGGCGATGGTCACACCCAGTGGCACAGCGCGGTCGATGGGGGCGACCAGTTCACCGCTGTCCAGGTAACGCTGCACCAGGCTTCTGCGCCCTATCAGCACCCCTGCAGCCAGCAAGGCTTGCTGCAGGGCGATCGAGTACAGGGAAAAACCCGGCCCACGGGCAACGAACTTGTGCCCAGGCATCACCGCCCCCGTCCACACCGCCCAGTCGTTCCAGCCGACGTCGGCGATGCAACGGGCGTCGGCAAGATCCTCGGGCTTGGTGATGCTGGTGGCCAGGGCCGGCACGCACACGGGCAGGATTTCTTCCGTGGCTATCCTGCGTTGCCAACGCTCGGGCTTTTCGGTGTAGAACAGGCACAGGTCGAACGGGCTGCGCTTCAGGTTGGGCGGCTCATCCACCGCAGTCACCGATATCTCGATGGGTGCCAGCAAGCGGGTCAGTTCCGGCAGGCGTGGCCCGATCCACAACTGCGCCAGAGCAGGCGATGTGACGATATGCACCCGCTGCGGTGCCGCCAGGCGGCGCAATGCGCGCGCAGCGGCTTCCACGGCGTCGAATGCCTCGGTGAACTGGCCTTTCACGCTTTCGCCCAAGGGCGTCAGCCGTACGCCTTTGGCATGGCGCTCGAACAAGGCCGCGCCGTATTCGTTCTCCAGGGTCTTGACCAGGGCGGCGATGGCCCCCGGTGTCACCTTCAGTTCGAGTGCGGCACGGGCGAAACCGCCCAGGCGGGCTGACGCTTCGAAGGCACGCAAGGCATTGAGCTGCAGCGAGTGCCGGGTAGGGGTGTCGAGGTACACGGTTTCAGGCCTATTTTTTTTAGGCCTACTATTTCAGAAATCTGACGTTGTGGCCAACTGTCGCGCGCATTAACGTGGACGTGCCGCCCTTGTACCGCCTGCACACTTTCAAGGATTTCAAATGCCGTATCCAAGCGCGCCCCAAGCGTTCAGGCAAGGTGCCCGCAGCGCCCTGCCATTGACCTCCGGCATCGTGCCCTTCGGCCTGATCACCGGGGTCACGGCGATCGGCATGGGCCTGTCGCCAACCGATGCCATCGGCATGACCTTGCTGTTCTACTCCGGTTCGGCGCAGATGGTGGTGATGCAGTTGATGCAAAGCGCCGCCCTGCCGGTGACCATGGTAGTCACCGCGCTGGTGATCAACCTGCGCTTCCTGATGTACAGCGCCAGCCTGGCCCCGCACCTGGGCCAGTTGCCCCGCCGCCGCAAGTGGCCGATGGCGTACATGCTGTCAGACCAGTCCTTCGCCCTGTGCATGCTGAGGATGGGCACGGGTGGACTGGGGCAGTATGCCTACCCCTACTATGCCGGTACGGCAATCACCATGTTCTTCGGCTGGAACCTCTCGGTGCTGGCGGGCATGTACCTGGGCGCGAGCATTCCTGAAGACTGGTCGCTCGGCTTTGCCATCCCCCTGTCGTTCCTGGCCCTGTTGATACCTGGCATTCGCAATGCAGCCACGCTTGGCGCAGCGCTGACCGGCGGTGTGCTCGCCGTACTGGCCGTCGACCTGCCCTACAACCTCGGCCTGCTGGCTGGCGCGCTGGGCGGCATCATCGCCGGACTTGCCATCGAGAACTGGCAAAAACAGCAAACTGCGGCAGAAGCCAATACCGAGCAGGAAGCATCATGAGCGAAACGACCCAGTGGATGACCTTCATTCTTATCGGCCTGGGCACCTTCGCCATCCGCCTGTCGTTCATCGAGTTGCACACGGCATTGCGCATCCCTCCACTGTTTCGCCGCGCCCTGGCGTATGTGCCAGCCAGCGTGTTGGCCGCATTGGTACTGCCGGCCGTGGTATTCCCGGACCGGCAGGCGGGGTTCGACTGGATGAACCCACAGATACCAGCGGCGATACTTGCCGCGCTGGTGGCGTGGCGTACGCGCAGCACGATGCTGACGCTAATTGTAGGCATGGGAGTGCTGTGGGCCTTGAAGCATCTGGGGATGTAGGAATACGCAGCTTCAAGGCGGAACGTGGCGGGGTACTTCGTGGTGCGTCAGCGCTTGGCCGGTAAACTGATATTCCTGCTCTACACGGCCCCTGTAGGAGCGGCCTTGTGTCGCGAAAGGGCCGCAAGGCGGCCCCAGGATTTTGGCTTCACAGCTGATATGGCCGGGGCTGCTGCGCAGCCCTTTCGCGACACAAGGCCGCTCTTACACGGCCAGCGTCAGCTCGGCGACTGCTTGCAGTATCAGACTGCGCTGGCCTTGGCCAGGTCCAGCGAACGTGTCTCCGGCGCCATCAGCCAGGTGCAGAGCAGCCCGACCATCGAAATGCCAAACGCCACGATCATGGTGTTGGCAATGCCGAGCGACTCCAGCGACATGGGCACCAGGTAGGTGCCGATGGCGGCACCGATACGCGACAGGGAAGTTGCCAGGCCAGCCGAACCCCGGGCTACAGGCCGGCAACAAACCGGCCACGAGCGCAGGGCAATCAGTGCGGCGGCTGATGTGACCCAGAACTGGCCGAGGGGAAACAGCCCAGTGGACGAGGAAGTACACAAGCGGGTGAGGGAGTTGCTGAACGCCGGCCTAGGCATCCGAGCAACGGCCAGACACGCTGACTGCTCAACCACCACAGTCTGCGTATACGGGGTAACCTCTAATTTTCACCAGCCGGTACTTCGGCTTTTTTCTTGTCACGAAGAAAATATACCGCCACCCCCCCGAGAATTAGTAGAGCCGAAATCCAGACAAAAAGAGTGCCTGACTTGGCGACAATGAAAAAAGTAGGTTCTTCTAATGTGGCAAACACCTTCCTGCCGACAGCCGACGCAAGCAGCGCAGCAGTAACGCCGGCCAAGGCAGCGGTAAACCAACTCAATTTTGAGTTTTCGCCAACTAGCTTTATGAGTTCGCCGTGATTGCTCACAAGCTCACTAAGCGACGCTAAAACACCCAGTTTTTCCTCAACCTCCGGACGTTTTTCCTCCGGAACCAGAGAAACTACCTCTTCAATAATGGCCTTAGCATCTGAAGTCATTGTTTCCCACGTCAGAGGCGTCATTTCCATTTTTACTTGCCGGATTAGCGCGTCAATTTTCACCGAGTACTCGGACTTCTGCGGTATGTCGAGATGCCTACTTCTCTGCAATCTCAAGGCCACATCCTGGAGCAACGTGATCGCTGTGCAGTTCGGGCGCAGCACAACCGAATGAAAGCGCTCAGATGCGTCTATCAGATTGTTAATAACACTCCGCGAAATTTCTTGCTTGTTGATAATGTAGCTTTCGACTACATCGATGAGCTCCGCATTTGCATGCTTTTTTCGCTCGGCAGATGCAGACGCGGAATCCTTTTTTTGCAATCGATAGAAAATGTAGGCAACGAAAAAACCGATAACGATGGAGAATATCGATAGCCAGTTATTGCTCAGGAATTCCTGCATTTTCCACCTTCAGATCCATTGTTCCCCCGCACCGAAGTGGCTATCAGGGTGATCCTAGTAAAGCATTCGATAGGGGTAGCATCGGTAGAAAAAACACTGATTACACCCATCCTGCACCCAGGGTGCATAATGAAAAAATCCTGAAATCGCCACGAGCCTTGAGAAATATGGCGTCCCAGGGCAGGTTCGAACTGCCAACCTTCCCCTTAGGAGGGGGATGCTCTATCCAATTGAGCTACTGAGACGCAAGTGCCGGCAGCGAACGCTGCATAGCGGGACGGCCAGCATGTTAACCAGCATGCTGGCGTTTGTCATGCCTCAAGCGGGCTTTTTCGCGTAATCCTTTTCTGCCAATGCTACACCTGCGGCAGCACACCTTCATCATGCAGCAGCGTGAACAATGCCGCGACTGCGGTTTCCAGGGTGGTGGAGTTGTCCAGCACATGCAGCGACGGATCAGCCAACGCTTGCAAGCGTGCATTACGTGCCAGGCGCTGCTCGATTTCTTCTGCGCTTTCCCGGCCGCGGGCCAACAGGCGCTCGCGCAGCACTCCGTGCCTGACCTCCACCAGCACTGCCAACAGGTTCGGGTAGCGCCGGCGCGCCTCGGCGAGATAAGCCCGCGAACCATTCACCAGCACCGACCTGCCCGCCGACAGCCACTGATCCACCTGCAGTGGAATGCCGTAATCCAGGCCATTGGCGCGCCAATGCATGGCGAACGCGCCCTGTGCGCGCATTGCTTCGAACTGTTCGGCCGTTACGCCATGGGCGGCTTCGCCCTTGGCTTCAGCCGAACGGGTAATGACGCGACGAGCGATTTCCACCCCGGCGGCTGAAAGCCGCTCACGGGAAGCGTCAATCAGGGAATCTTTCCCGGAACCCGACGGTCCTACCAGATATATCAACCGGCCTGTGCCTGATTGGCGGTCGCTTGCGTCATGTTGCATAGCCACTATGCTCTATGGAGGAAAACCCGCACATTCTAGGGACTTTCCCGGGCTTTTGGTGCGTTTTACCCGTTTTTGACGGCAAAAGTCTGACGATTGGGCAAGCCGGTACATGTAAAACTTTTCAAACCAGTACTCATTTCTGATAATTGGTACTGGCAAAAAGCCTTTATCCGGCTCACTATTTGTCACAGAATTGACGCCAAGGAAACGGCGACCATGAGGCAAGATGAGCATCCATTTTTCACAGACGGTTGAACATTTCGTCGTCGCCACGGTCGTACTACCACCCCGTGCGGCCAATTTGAGAACCGCTTCCCCTGAACCAAAATCCGGTCAATTTATATGCGCCCAATGAAACAGGCTATTTATTCGAGCCGCACCGCTGACAAGTTCGTCGTCCGCCTGCCCGACGGGATGCGTGAGCGCATTGCCGAGGTAGCGCGCAACCATCACCGCAGCATGAACTCCGAAATCATCGCGCGCCTGGAACAGAGCCTTATCCAGGAAGGTGCGCTGGGTGACGATTTGAGCATGCGCCTGGACAGCCCCGAACTGTCCCTGCATGAACGCGAGTTGCTGCAACGCTTCCGCCAACTGTCGCACCGCCAGCAGAACGCGCTGGTGGCCCTCATCGCTCACGATGTGGAAATGGCTGCCGACGCCTCCTGAGGTTTGCAACCGAACACAAAAAAGCCAGCGTAAGCTGGCTTTTTTGTGAATGGTGATCCTGCAAGAGACGCGATCCGTTTGTTTGTAGGAGCGTGGGCTACAGCAGGAACAGCGTGGCCAGCCCGAGGAAGATGAAGAACCCACCACTGTCGGTCACCGCGGTAATCATCACGCTGGAGCCCATCGCCGGGTCGCGCCCCAGGCGTGTCAGGGTCATCGGGATCAACACCCCCATCAAGGCCGCCAACAGCAGGTTCAAGGTCATCGCCGCAGTCATCACCAGGCCCAACGACCAGCTGCCATACAGCCAGAACGCCACCGCACCGATCACCCCGCCCCAGATCAGGCCGTTGAGCAGCGATACCGCCAGCTCCTTGCGCATCAGGCGGCTGGTGTTGCCCGGCGACACCTGGTCCAGCGCCATGGCACGCACGATCATGGTGATGGTCTGGTTACCGGAGTTGCCGCCAATGCCTGCCACGATCGGCATCAGTGCGGCCAGGGCCACCAGTTTCTCGATCGAACCTTCGAACAGGCCGATCACTCGCGAGGCAACGAAAGCGGTAATCAGGTTGATGGCCAACCAGGCCCAGCGGTTGCGCAGCGAACGCCAGACCGAGGCGAAGATGTCTTCTTCCTCGCGCAAACCGGCCATGTTCAGCACTTCGCTTTCGCTTTCCTCACGAATCAGGTCGACCATTTCGTCGATGGTCAAGCGGCCGATCAGGCGTTCGTTCTTGTCCACAACTGGCGCAGATACCAGGTCATAACGCTCGAAGGCCTGCGCCGCATCATAGGCATCCTCCTCGGGGTGGAAGGAGACCGGATCGGTCGCCATGACCTCCGCCACCTTCTTCTCCGGGTCGTTGACCAGCAGGCGCTTGATCGGCAATACGCCCTTGAGAATGCCGTCATAGTCGACCACGAAGAGTTTGTCGGTGTGGTTCGGCAGCTCTTTCAGGCGGCGAAGGTAGCGCAACACCACTTCCAGGCTGACGTCTTCGCGGATGGTGACCATCTCGAAGTCCATCAGCGCACCAACCTGCTCCTCGTCGTAGCTAAGCGCCGAACGCACGCGCTCGCGTTGCTGGGCATCGAGGGTTTCCATCAGCTCGTGAACAACGTCACGCGGCAGCTCTGGAGCCAGGTCCGCCAGCTCGTCGGCGTCCATTTCCTTGGCGGCGGCGAGCAGCTCGTGATCGTCCATGTCGGCGATCAGCGATTGCCGCACGGCGTCGGACACTTCCAGCAGGATGTCGCCATCGCGATCCGAGCGCACCAGCTGCCAGACCGTCAGGCGGTCTTCCAGGGGCAAGGCTTCGAGGATGTAGGCGATGTCGGCGGGGTGCAGGTCGTCGAGTTTGCGCTGCAGCTCGACGAGGTTCTGGCGGTGGACCAGGTTTTCCACCAGGTCGTGGTGGGCGCCTTCCTGACGATGGGTCAGGTCTTCTACCACGCGCTGGCGCTGCAGCAGTTCGACCACCTGGGCCAGGCGGTCCTGCAGGCTTTCCTGCGCTTTTTTTACTTCTACTTCAGTCATAGGCGAACTCCACTCCCAGCAGCGGAGCACGCCGGGAGAATCAATCGGTCAGATCTTTCTGTATGAATCTTGTTAGCGAGTAACTACTGGGTAAGTCCATGGTGGTTTTCCACAAGCCCCGGCGGGGCTGACGGGCGCAATCATACACTGCTAAAGCTGTCAGATCGCTTAAAATTTTTGGCCAGAACAATCGTTTGCGTGATAAAGCTGGGACAACGCTCGAAGCTATCAGTGCGACGGTTGTCATGGGTGGGAAAGCACATTCATTTCAGAAGTGTGGCGCCTGGTCGATTTTGGGGCCGCTGCGCGCCCCATCGCGACACAAGGCCGCTCCCACAGAAGAGCGCGGCACCTGCACCACAGTCATTACAGAAGAGCTTAGATCGACATCAGCAACAATTCATTGGCGCAGAAAAACAAAAAGCCCGCTCAATTGAGCGGGCTTCTTGATTTGGTGTGGCGGACTCAGGAGGATTCGAACCTCCGACCGCTCGGTTCGTAGCCGAGTACTCTATCCAGCTGAGCTATGAGTCCGTGGTGGTATTTTTAGACCAGATTACCACTGGTTGGTTGAAGTGCCTTTGCAAGCAGAGCCACTTCAAAAAGTGGCGGACTCAGCAGGATTCGAACCTGCGACCGCTCGGTTCGTAGCCGAGTACTCTATCCAGCTGAGCTATGAGTCCGCGATGGTAGTTTTAGACCAGATTACCACTGGTTGATTGAAGCAGCCTTGCAAGCAAAGCCACTTCAAAAGTGGCGGACTCAGGAGGATTCGAACCTCCGACCGCTCGGTTCGTAGCCGAGTACTCTATCCAGCTGAGCTATGAGTCCGTGTCTTGCCGCGCATTATAGGTCGCTGAAACATTTTTGCAAGAACTTTTTCGTTTAAAATCAACTACTTAGCGTTCTTACCGTTTACAGCGCCCTAAGCGAATAATGGCGGTGAAGGGGGGATTCGAACCCCCGATACCCTTATGAGGTATACTCCCTTAGCAGGGGAGCGCCTTCGGCCACTCGGCCACCTCACCGCAACACGAGGCGAATATTAAACAGGCTCTTCCTCGTTTGCAACCCTTTTTTTGAAAAAAACTTCAAAAAAATTAAAGGCTTGGCTCCTCGTCCTTCTCTTTCTTGATCCGCAGGTAGATTTCCTCGCGGTGCACAGCCACTTCTTTCGGGGCGCTGACGCCAATACGCACCTGGTTGCCTTTTACGCCGAGCACCGTCACGGTGATCTCGCCGTCTCCAATGATCAGGCTCTCGGCGCACCGACGAGTCAGAATCAACATAGCTTTCTCCTTACGCAAAACATTCAGGGGTAACAGTCTTGGGTGTCGCGGCCTGGTCGTGGACGACGACCTGGGCCTGGTTGATCGCCACACAGGGCTGGACGGGCCTGCATGGCGAGCAGAAACGCGAAGGGCGCGGCAAGCCGCGCCCTTCCAGGCAGCGTATTACTCGCTCTGTCGTGCCGGGGCGTCGAGCTCGAACGCGGTGTGCAGCGCGCGTACGGCCAGCTCCAGGTACTTCTCTTCGATCACGACCGAAACCTTGATCTCGGAGGTGGAGATCATCTGGATGTTGATGCTCTCCTTGGCCAGGGCTTCGAACATGCGGCTGGCAACACCGGCGTGCGAACGCATGCCGACGCCGACGATCGAGACCTTAGCGATCTTGGTGTCGCCGATCACTTCACGGGCACCGATTTCGCGGGCAGTGTTTTCCAGCACGCTCTGCGCCTTCTCGTACTCGTTGCGGTGCACGGTGAAGGTGAAGTCGGTGGTGTTATCGTGGGCAACGTTCTGCACGATCATGTCGACCTCGATGTTCGAGGCACTGATCGGGCCGAGGATCTTGAAGGCCACGCCCGGGGTGTCCGGCACGCCGCGAATGGTCAGCTTGGCTTCATCACGGTTGAAGGCGATACCGGAAATGATCGGCTGTTCCATGGATTCCTCTTCATCAATGGTAATGAGGGTACCCGGACCCTCCTTGAAGCTGTGCAGCACGCGCAGCGGAACGTTGTACTTGCCGGCGAATTCCACCGAACGGATCTGCAGCACCTTGGAACCGAGGCTGGCCATTTCCAGCATCTCTTCGAAGGTGATCTTCTCCAGGCGCTGGGCCTGCGGCACAACACGCGGGTCGGTGGTGTAGACGCCATCGACGTCGGTGTAGATCTGGCACTCGTCAGCCTTCAGCGCAGCCGCCAGGGCCACACCCGTGGTGTCGGAGCCGCCACGGCCAAGCGTGGTGATGCTGCCGTGCTCGTCTACGCCCTGGAAGCCTGCTACCACGACCACGCGGCCTTCCTTGAGGTCGGCACGAATCTTCTGGTCGTCGATCTGCAGGATGCGCGCCTTGTTGTGTGCGCTGTCGGTGAGAATGCGCACCTGGTTGCCGGTGTAGGACACCGCTGGCACACCGCGCTTGATCAAGGCCATGGTCAGCAAGGCAATGGTGACCTGCTCACCGGTCGACACGATCACGTCCAGTTCACGCGGAACCGGCTGATCGGTGATCTGCTTGGCCAGGTCGATCAGGCGATTGGTTTCACCGCTCATTGCCGACAGCACAACCACCAGGTCGTCGCCCGCTTCACGGTGTTTCTTGACCTTATCGGCTACCTGCTCGATCCGCTCGATGGAACCGACAGAGGTGCCGCCAAATTTCTGTACGATCAACGCCATTTCAATGGTGCCTCAGCCCATATAGGGCCCCAAAAAACAATCCAACATGAAGAGGCCGGATGGGAGTGGCCTGTGTGGCTAATTCTTGCACCCAAATTCGGCACCAGGATTCGCCTCGCTGCGTTGCCACTCCTCGCCGTAGCCCGGCTACGACTCGTCGCGGCGCCTTGCGCGGCAAACCCTGGCACTCGAATTTGAGCGCAAGAATTAGCCGTACAGGCCACTAGACCGCCGGCCCCCTCATCTCAAAGTCCCTGCTCTGCGAATGGCACGGCCAGCGCCAGGGCCTGGTCCAGTGCGGCGACGTCGACGCCGCCACCCTGAGCCATGTCCGGACGACCACCGCCCTTGCCACCCACCGCCGCAGCGGCTTGTTTCATCAGATCGCCAGCCTTGAGTTGGCTGGAGAGGTCCTTGGTCACGCCGGCCACCAGCACAACCTTGCCCTCATGCTCGCTGCCCAGCAGGATCACTGCGTGGCCGAGCTTGTTCTTCAGCTGATCGACCAGCGCCAGCAGTGCCTTGCCGTCCTGTCCATCCAGGCGGGCGGCGAGCACCTTGGCGCCCTTGACCTCAACGGCCGCGTTGGAGAGATCATCCCCGGCGGCGCTGGCGGCCTTGGCCTGCAGCTGTTCCAGCTGCTTCTCCAGCTGGCGGTTGCGCTCGAGCACAGCCGACAGCTTGTCGATCAGGTTGTCGCGGTTACCCTTCACCAGCTGCGCGGCTTCCTTGACCTGCTCTTCGGCAGCGTTCAGGTAGGCCAGCGCAGCAGCGCCGGTGACCGCTTCGATACGGCGCACGCCAGAGGCCACGCCGCCTTCGCTGATGATCTTGAACAGGCTGATGTCACCGGTGCGCTTGGCGTGGATACCGCCGCACAGCTCCACCGAGAAATCGCCGCCCATGCTCAGCACACGCACGGTGTCGCCGTACTTCTCGCCGAACAGCGCCATGGCACCCTTGGCCTTGGCGGTTTCGATGTCGGTCAGTTCGGTTTCCACCGCAGTGTTCTTGCGCACTTCACGGTTGACGATGTCTTCCAGGGCCTTGATCTGCTCCGGTTTCACCGCCTCGAAGTGGCTGAAGTCAAAACGCAGGCGCTGGCTGTCGACCAGCGAGCCTTTCTGCTGTACGTGTTCGCCCAATACCTGGCGCAGCGCTTCGTGCAGCAGGTGGGTGGCGGAGTGGTTCAGCGAGGTGGCGTGCTGCACGTCGGCATCGACCTTGGCCTCGACCGGGGAGCCGATCACCAGCGCACCGCTGGCAACCACGCCGTGGTGCAGGAAGGCACCACCGGTCTTGGTGGTGTCGCGCACGTCGAAGCGCGCAGCGCCAGCCTGCAGGTAGCCGGTGTCGCCCACCTGGCCACCGGATTCGGCGTAGAACGGCGTGCGGTCGAGCACGACCACGCCCTGCTCGCCTTCACCCAGCTGGTCGACGGCCTGGCCGTCCTTGTACAGGGCGATGATCTTGCCCTGGCCTTCGGTGGCCTCGTAGCCGAGGAACTCGGTGGCGCTGTCGACCTTGACCAGGCTGTTGTAGTCCATGCCGAAGGCGCTGGCGGAACGGGCACGTTCACGCTGGGCGTTCATCTCGCGCTCGAAACCGGCTTCGTCGATGGTCAGCTCGCGCTCACGGGCGATGTCGGCGGTCAGGTCCATCGGGAAGCCGTAGGTGTCGTACAGCTTGAACACCACGTCGCCCGGCACCACATCACCCTCGAGCTGGGCCAGGTCCTGCTCAAGGATGCGCAGGCCCTGCTCCAGGGTCTTGGCGAACTGTTCTTCTTCAGCCTTGAGCACGCGCTCGATGTGCGCCTGCTGGCTGTTCAGTTCCGGGAAGGCCTCGCCCATTTCAGCGACCAGCGCGGCAACGATCTGGTAGAAGAAGCTGCCTTTGGCGCCCAGCTTGTTACCGTGGCGGCAGGCGCGGCGAATGATGCGGCGCAGCACGTAGCCACGGCCTTCGTTGGACGGCAGCACGCCGTCGGCGATCAGGAAGCCGCACGAACGGATGTGGTCGGCGACCACTTTCAGCGAGGCCTGGCCCTCATTGCTGCAACCGATGGCCTTGGCCGCGGCCGACAGCAGGTTCTGGAACAGGTCGATCTCGTAGTTCGAGTGCACGTGCTGCAGCACGGCGCTGACGCGCTCCAGGCCCATGCCGGTGTCCACAGACGGCGCTGGCAGCGGGTGCAGCACGCCGTCGGCGGTGCGGTTGAACTGCATGAAGACGTTGTTCCAGATCTCGATGTAGCGATCGCCGTCTTCTTCCGGCGAGCCGGGTGGGCCGCCCCAGATGTCCGGGCCGTGGTCGTAGAAGATCTCGGTGCACGGGCCGCATGGGCCGGTGTCGCCCATGGTCCAGAAGTTGTCGGAAGCGTACGGGGCGCCCTTGTTGTCGCCGATGCGCACCATGCGCTCGGCCGGCACGCCGACTTCCTTGGTCCAGATATCGTAGGCTTCGTCGTCAGTGGCGTAGACGGTGACCCAGAGCTTTTCCTTGGGCAGGTTCAGCCATTTTTCCGAAGTCAGGAAGGTCCAGGCGAAAGTGATCGCGTCGCGCTTGAAGTAGTCACCGAAGCTGAAGTTGCCCAGCATTTCGAAGAAGGTGTGGTGACGCGCGGTGTAACCGACGTTTTCCAGGTCGTTGTGCTTGCCGCCGGCGCGCACGCACTTCTGGCTACTGACGGCACGCGTGTAGGCACGCTTCTCCGCACCGAGGAAGCAGTCCTTGAACTGGTTCATGCCGGCATTGGTGAACAGCAGGGTCGGGTCGTTGTTCGGGATCAGCGAACTGGAGGCGACTCGGGTATGTCCCTGCTCTTCGAAGAAGCGAAGGAAGGCTTCACGGATTTCTGCGCTTTTCATAGGTTCTTCCACGGAAACGGCGGCCGTTTGGGCTAATACGTCGAATCGACGAAACGACGGCAAAGGGCGCCATTATAGCCAGCCTGAACGGGAGATACAGTGTGTTTGTACACCAGAACAGCATTCGGCGGATGAAAAGCCGTTCATTAGCACGGCCAGGGCGGAAAAGCAGACCTGCAGGCCTGCCCATGCGGTACATAAGCAACACCTGACCCGCGCAGCGGAACGGGATCCTGCTGGCCCACCTTCGCTGCCGGAGCACTCCATGCCTGAGCTGAACCTGTCCAAACTCCACTCGGATCCACACCCACTGCCTCACGAGGCTACCCTGGCCAATCCGAACCCGATCTACTACATAGATGCTCGCGAACCTGGTTACGCCCAGACCGCCTTTCCCAATGAAGACAACCCCCAGCAGCAGACCGAGGTCAAGTACATCCAGGCTGACCCCAACGTGCGAATCACCCTGGAACACACTTACCCGTTGGGGCGACGCTATCGCCGCAACACCCAGAACAGCGAGCTGCTGGCCTTCAACGTGGCCCCGCGTGCGCTGCGCTCGGATGAGCCAAAAAAGCGGGTCCGTATCGCCCCTCGCGAATGCCTGCTGGAAGTGACCATCAACGATGCGGTATTCATGGTCCCCGCGCATACCGCCCAAGCCATTGCCATTCGCCTCACCGATGGCAATCACCACGTGGTCATCGCCCCGGAGGTGAAGAAGACAGTGCTGATCGACATGATAGGGAGCGGCAACAGGATCGAGACCGGCGCAGGTATCGTCCACATCGACGCCCATACCGGCACGCACCAGGTTGTGGTCGGTAGCGGCCCGGTACTCATCGACAAGGGCGACGCGGTTGTCAACGTCACGGGGCACCGCCTGCTTGGCCGCGAGTCATCCAGGGTCGAGCTCTACCGCAATGCCGAAAACGATGCACGACTGGCCCGACCCGTGATGGCCGAACATCAGGCCCTGGGCAATATCGGCGTGCGAGTGACGGGTAGCGACCAATTCAGCCAAGCGGCAGAGGATGCGCTGGAACTGCTGCGCAAACTACCCTGTGGCCAGGCGCTACTGGCGGCCCTGGATAAAAAGGCCGGGCAGTCCGGAGCCCCGATCAGCGTGATCGAAGCAGCCAGACACCAATTCACGACCTATACACCCAGCGACCACGAAGAAGATGAAGACGAAGGCCACTTCATCATCGACGAAAACCAGAGTAGCTGGGGTTACAGCGGCGGCACACTGGCATACAACCCAGGCTGGTCGACCGCTGCGCAACTGCCACTGCTCGACCTGTACCGCTGCCTGTGCCAAGGCTGGAACTCGATGTCAGGCACCGTCTTTCCAGGCCAGACCGAGGTTCAAGGCAAAAACGGCGCTTATCCGGTGGACAACCTGCTGCTACAGAGCATCGGCTTACCCACCGATTGCAGGTTCACATTCGGCGGCAGCACCGCCCTGAACACCAACCCACCCGCCTTCACTGAAAACGGGCTACGCCAGGCGCTGCAACTGGAGCTGCGCACACAGCCGTGAACCCAGGCTATCGGGGCCAGCTCAGCCTAATCGCTGGCCGGAGTCGGGAACGATCAGAATCCCCGCCCTGAGGCCATTCTTGACCTTGGGGTTGGGGAAGATGATGCGCGCGCCCTCCTCCTCGACCACCCAACGCGTCTCGGCCAGGTCCTCGGCCAGCAAGTAGCCCTTGCTCAGCTCGGAGAAGTTCTCGATGTCTGCAGGCAGGTGCAGGTGGAAGCTGTCGCTGTGCTTGATGATCTCGCGGGAAACGCTGAACAGCTGCAGGCCATCCAGCGAACCTTCGCCTTCGGGCTCGGTGTTTTCGATGATGCGGATCAGCCGCTCCTCCAGCTTGTCGAGGTTGACCTCCTCGTTCTGGCCGAACGGGCGGGCCTTGCCCAACTCCAGGGTGAAGGCTTCGGCCTCCAACTGCTCGTAGGTGAAGGCGCTGAAAGTGATGGAAGACTTGCTCTGCAACAACACCGCCTCCATGCCCGCCGCCGCCAGGCGTGCCAGCTCGCGACGGGAATGCTTGCGCCCCTCTTTATAAGGGTACAAGGCGAACTGCTCGATCTTCGAGCCGCGGATGGCGGTATGCAAGTCGTAGTGCAGGCGGCTGCGCCCCGCCTTGCTGAAGAACACCCGGGCGAACTGTTCCAGCTCGGCGGCACGCAATGCCTCGAAGCCACTGGACAGCTCGTGGCGGCCGTTGAACAGGCGGTTGATGTCCTGCTCGATGAAGCGCTCGCCCTTGCGGATCGCTGCGGGGTTGCCAAACAGGAAAAGCACCCGGGCCTTGGGTTTGATCTTGCCGTTGGCCACGCCATGCAACAGCCGCTCGAGCAACTCGATCGGCGCCGTTTCGTTGCCGTGGATGCCGGCGGACAGCAGCAGGTCCAGCCCGCAATCCTCGTTTTCGGCCGGGCGCACTTCAAGCGCGCCCTCCCCCAGCCAGCGCAAACGCGCGCCCTTGGGTGTCACTTGGGTCTTCTCGGCCGGTTCGTGATCGGTGAGGGTCAGCTCAAGCAATTTGCCAAGGGCGAGCATAGGTACTTCCTTAGTGGTGGTGGTCGCAATCGGGGCCATGGACGTGATCGTCGTCTTCGCCGACCTCCGCCGGTTCCATTTCCAGCTGCAGGCTGACCAGGTTGGTGGCCATCGGGCGCAGCAGCAGGTTGGCGTACTCGGTGTCGTCTTCCTCGACATCCACGCCGATCAGCAGCTGGCCACGACCATCCTGCTGAATCCACACTTCCTTGCCTTGCCAGACCACGGCAAAGCGGGTGCAGGAAGTTTCCAGCTGGGTGCCGTCTTCATCTTCCAGGATAAGGCGCAGGGCGTCGGTCATTGCAAAGTCTCTCTTCAAGGTTGGCGTTGGAACGGATACACCGAGCCCAACTTCAGGATCTGGGTCAATTCGTCCAGTGCCGTACGGCATTCCACCAGCAATTGCGGGTCGGCCAGGTCCGCCTCGCCAAGGCGATCGCGGTAATGCTTGTCGACCCACTGCAACAGGGTGTCGTACAGCGAGGCGGTCATGATAACGCCTTGGTTGACCGCTGCCAGTTCCGTTTCCTTCAACGCCACGCGCAAACGCAGGCAAGCCGGCCCACCGCCGTTCTGCATGCTCTGCTTGAGGTCGAACACTTTCACCTCCCGCACCGGGCCGCCCTGGCTGGTCAACTGGCCCAGATAGGCCCAGACCCGCTCGTTGTTGCGGCACTCTTCCGGCACCACCAGCAGCATGGAGCCGTCGTCGCGGCTGAGCAGCTGGCTGTTGAACAGGTAGGAACGCACCGCGTCCTCCACCGTCACCGCTGCCCGCGGCACGCAGATGGCCTGGAAGTTGCCACCCTTGCTGGCCAGTTTAGCTCGCAGTTGGCCAAGTACCGCGTCCGTCTCGAGGAAGGCGTCCTCGTGGTAGAACAGCACCTCGCCGTTGCCCACGGCAATCACATCGTTGTGGAACACGCCCTGGTCGATTACCGACGGGTTCTGTTGAGCGTAGACCACGCCGTCATCGCTCAGGCCATGCAGCCGGGCCACGGCCTGGGAGGCTTCCAGGGTCTGCCGGGCCGGGTACTTCTGCGGCGCCGGGTAGCGGCTGTCGAAGGCGCTGCGGCCGTAGACGAAGAACTCCACGCCGGCCTCGCCATAGGTACGGCAGAAGCGCGTGTGGTTGGCCGCCCCCTCGTCACCGAACTGTGCCACGGCAGGCAGTGCCGCGTGGTGGGCAAAGTGCTTGTCGTTGCTGAACATGGCCCCCAGTACGCGGCTGGTGGTCGGGTGCTCGATGCTGCGGTGGTACTTGCAGTTGAGGTTGGCAGCAGTGAAATGCACGCGGCCATCGGCAGTGTCGGCACTGGGGCTGACCGTGGCGGCGTTGGCCACCCACATGCTCGAAGCCGAGCAACTGGCCACCAGCAATGGCATGGCCTCCTTGGCGGCACGCTGGATCACTTCGGCATCGCTGCCGCTGAAGCCCAGGCGGCGCAGTGCAGCCACGTCCGGGCGCTCCTGCGGCGCCAGCACGCCCTGCTTGAAGCCCATGTCGGCCAGCGCTTTCATCTTCGCCAGGCCCTGGCGCGCGGCTTCGCGCGGGTTGGAACCCTGCTGGCTGTTGCTCTGCGAAGCCACGTTGCCGTAGGACAGGCCGCCATAGTTGTGGGTAGGCCCCACCAGGCCATCAAAATTCACTTCGTAGGATTTCATCGGCTAGGCTCCGTGACCTGTTGTTATAGGGTGACGCCCGGCGTCAAGGTTGCCGGCAAGGCAAGGCTGGCGGTCTCCAGCGAAGCCACGGGGTAAGCGCAGTAGTCCGCTGCGTAATAGGCGCTGGCGCGGTGGTTGCCACTGGCACCCACGCCGCCGAACGGCGCACTGCTGGCGGCACCGGTCAGTTGCTTGTTCCAGTTGACGATGCCGGCGCGGCTGCGCAGCCAGAAGTACTGGTAACGGGCGTGGGAGTCGGACAGCAAGCCGGCGGCCAGGCCGTACTGGGTGTTGTTGGCCTCATCGATGGCGGCATCGAAGTCGGCATAGCGGATCACCTGTAGCAGCGGGCCGAAGAACTCTTCGTCCGGGCGCTCGGCCACAGCGGTGACATCGACAATGCCCGGGGTCAGCAGTGCGGCATCGGCCTGTGGCTGGGTCATTTCCAGCAGCTTCACGGCGCCCTTGGCGACCAGTTCGGCCTGGGCCGCAATTAGCGCCCGCGCCGCCTGCAGCGAGATCACCGAACCCATGAACGGCGCCGGCTGCTGGTCGAACGCCCCGACCGTGATGGATCTGCTCACCTCGACCAGGCGCGCGATCAGCGCATCACCCCAGGCGCCTTGGGGCACCAGCAGACGACGGGCGCAGGTGCAGCGCTGGCCGGCGGAAATGAACGCCGACTGGATAATGGTGTACACCGCCGCATCGAGGTCCTTGACCTCGTCCACCACCAGCGGGTTGTTACCGCCCATTTCCAGGGCCAGGATCTTCTCCGGGCGGCCGGCGAACTGCTGGTGCAGCAGGTTGCCGGTGCGGCTGGAGCCGGTGAAGAACAAGCCATCGATACCTGGGTTGGCGGCCAGCGCCACACCAGTTTCGCGCGCACCCTGCACCAGGTTGAGCACACCCGCCGGCAGCCCGGCGGCAATCCAGCAATTGACGGTCAGTTCGGCCACCTTGGGCGTCAGCTCACTGGGCTTGAACACCACGCAGTTGCCAGCCAGCAGCGCTGGCACGATATGGCCGTTGGGCAGGTGACCAGGGAAGTTGTACGGGCCGAACACCGCCACCACGCCATGGGGCTTGTGCCGCAGCACGGCCGTGGCATCGGCCAGCGGGCCGCTCTTCTCGCCGGTGCGCTCGCGGTAGCTCTGCACCGAGATCGCGACCTTGTTGATCATGCTGGTGACTTCGGTCGCCGACTCCCACAAGGGCTTGCCGGTTTCCTCGCCGATGCACTGGGCCATGGCTTCGGCATGCGCTTTCAGTTGCGCGGCGAACTTCTCCAGCACATCGATACGCGCCTCCAGGCTCAATTGCGCCCAGGCCGGGAAGGCCTGACGCGCAGCCTGCACGGCGGCACCCACCTGGCTGGCGTCAGCGCCCTGCCCCTGCCAGACGACGGCTTGCGTCACCGGGTTGAGCGACTGCAGGGTTTCGCCCTGGCCAACCTGCCAATTGCCTGCGATGTAATGCGTGGTCATCTACTGGGCCTCCCGGCTTGCCGACAGCGGCACGGCGCGCACGTTGTCGCCGGCGCCCATGCGCAGGCGTTTGGCGGTCAAGGGGTCGACCACCAGGGTACCGGCAGCCAGCCGCGCAGGTGCGGCCGTGATGCGGCAGTCGTCGCGCTTGCGGTTGTGGATGATGTAAGGCGTCGCGTCATCGCCCGGCGTGCCCACCGCCAGCACCAGGGTCTGGCTCTCGCGCACGGCGCGGATCCTGGAGGTGTCGCACTCGATGGCGGGGCCGGCGTCGAAGATGTCGACGTAGCCCTGGTAGTTGAAGCCTTCCTGCTTGAGCATGGCCAGCGCCGGCTCGGTGTCCTTGTGCACGCGGCCGATCACGTTGCGCGCCGCCTCGGACAGGAAGCAGGTGTACAGCGGGAACTTCGGCATGAGTTCGGCAATGAACGACTTGTTGCCCACGCCGGTGAGGTAGTCGGCCTGGCTGAACTCCATCTTGAAGAAGTGCCGGCCCAGACTTTCCCAGAACGGCGAGCGGCCCTGCTCGTCGGACATGCCGCGCATTTCGGCGATGATCTTCTTGCCGAACAGCTCGGGGAACTCGGCGATGAACAGCATGCGCGCCCGCGACAGCAGGCGGCCGTTGAGGCCGGAGCGGTAGTCGCTGCGCAGGAACAGCGAGCACAGCTCGGAGTTGCCGGTCAGGTCGTTGGCCAGGAACAAGGTGGGGATTTCGCGGTAAATCTTCAGCTCCTGCGAGGCGCTGACGGTCAGCCCGACCCGATAGTTGTACCAGGGCTCGCGCAGGCCGACGGCACCAGCGATGGCACTGATGCCCACCACCATGCCTTCGTCGTTTTCCAGCACGAACAGGTAGTCGGTGTCGCCACGCTCGGCTTCGCCGCGGAAGCTCTTCTCCGCCCAGCCAACGCGATGCCCCAGGCGCTCTTCGTTGGCCGGCAGCGTGGTCAGCCCGGTGGTACCGGTGCTGCGTGCCAATTCGATCAACGCAGGCAAATCGCTGCTGCGTACAGGACGAACGATCATGCTATCTCCTTTTGCGGCGGCGGCGGCCGGCGCGAAACTCTTCTAACGCATCAATCCCGAAACGTCTGTTGCCAGACCTCAGACCGCAACCAGGCGCACGCTGGCTCCCTCGCCCACCCCCAGCGCCTCGGCGGCTGCCGGGCTCAGGCTGACCGGTTTGCCCGGCACCCAGTCCAGGTCCAGCAGCACCGCGCGGTAGTCCTGCAACTGGCCGTTGCACACCAGGTACGGGCGCCCGCCCTTGACCGGGGCTTCCTCGAGCCTCACCGGCACAACCCGGCTCTGGGCGATCGAGCGGATACCCGAGGTACGCGCATGCAGGGTCGGGCCACCGTCGAAGATGTCGATGTAGTGCTCGGTCTCGAAGCCTTCGCGCATGAGGATGTCGAAGGTAATCTGCGCCCGCGGGTGCACCTGGCCCATGGCTTCCTGAGCCAGGTCAGGCAGCAGCGGCACGTAGATCGGGTAGTGCGGCATCAGTTCGGCGAGGAAGGTGCGGCTCTTCAGGCCGCACAGGCGCTCGGCGTCGGCGTAGTTGAGGTCGAAGAAGTTGCGGCCGATGGCATCCCAGAACGGCGATTCGCCCTGCTCGTCGCTGTAGCCGACGATCTCGGTCACCACCGAGTCGGCGAAACGCTCCGGGTGAGCGGCCATGAACAGCAGGCGGCCACGCGAATTGAGCTCGGCCCAGCCACTGTTCACCAGTTCCGGCAGCACATAGAAGCTGGTCAGCAAGCTGTTGCCGGTCAGGTCATGGCACAGCGACAGCACATGGATCTTGTTGTGGATCTTCAGCTCGCGCGAGGCGTGCACGAAGGTCTCGTTACGAAAGCTGTAGAACGGCTCGGAGTAGCCGGCCGAAGCGACGATGGCCGAGCAACCGGCCAGCTTGCCGGTTTCGCTGTCCTCGAGCACGAAGAAGTAGCTTTCTTCACCGTTGAAGCTGACCTCGGCGGCGAAGGAAGTCTCGGATGCGGCGATCTTGTCGCCCAGGCGAGCGGTGTCGTCCGGCAGCGAGGTGACACCAATGGGGCTGTCTGCAGCCATGCGCTGCACTTCGTTCAGATCAGCCATTTGCGCGGGGCGCATCACCAGCATGGTGTCACTCCTTTGGAATCGGGCCGCTCACGGCGGCACGGAAAAACGGCAGATGCACTGGCACCTGCACTGGAATCGGGTATCACCGGCCCGGTACAGACTCGGGCTGAGCCTGCACCGTGGCCGGCAAAGGGACCGCGGGCGGATCAGCCCTTGGTCAGGGTGGCCACGGCGCGCTCGAAGCGGTCCAGGCCTTCGTCGATGTCGGCGTCTTCAACTACCAGGCTTGGCGCGAAGCGGACCACGTCCGGGCCGGCCTGCAGCACCATCACGCCTTCTTTCTCGGCGGCGTTGAGCACGTCCTTGGCCTTGCCTTTCCAGGCCTCGGTCAACACGCAGCCCAGCAGCAGGCCAACGCCACGCACCTGGCTGAACAGGTTGTACTTCTGGCCGATCTGCTCCAGGCGGACCTTGAAGCGCTCATGCTTGGCCTTGATACCGGCCAGGGTTTCCGGGGTGTTGACCACGTCCAGCACCGCGCAGGCGACGGCGCAGCCCAGCGGGTTGCCGCCGTAGGTGGTGCCGTGGGTGCCGACAGCCAAGTGCTTGGCCAGCTCGGTGGTGGTCAGCATGGCACCGATCGGGAAACCGCCGCCCAGGCTCTTGGCGCTGGTCAGGATGTCCGGGGTAACGCCGTAGTGCTGGTAGGCATACAGCGAACCGGTACGGCCAACGCCGGTCTGCACTTCGTCGAAGATCAGCAGGGCGTTGTGTTCGTCACACAGTTTGCGCGCACCTTCCAGGTAGGCCTTGTCGGCCGGCACCACGCCGCTCTCGCCCTGGATCGGCTCGATCACCACGGCGCAGGTCTTGTCGGAAATCTGTGCCTTCAGCGCTTCCAGGTCGTTGTACGGCACATGGCTGATGCCGGTGATCTTCGGGCCGAAACCATCGGAGTACTTCGGCTGGCCACCGACGCTTACGGTGAACAGGGTACGGCCGTGGAAGCTGTTCACGGTGGCGATGATTTCGTGCTTTTCCGGGCCGAAGCGGTCGTGGGCAACACGACGGGCCAGCTTGAAGGCGGCCTCGTTGGACTCAGCGCCGGAGTTGCAGAAGAACGCACGGTCGGCAAAGGTGGCGTCCACCAGCTTGTGGGCCAGGCGCAGGGCCGGCTCGTTGGTGAACACGTTGGATACGTGCCAGAGGGTATTGGCCTGCTCGGTCAGGGCCTTGACCAGTGCCGGGTGGCAGTGGCCCAGAGCGTTGACCGCGATGCCACCGGCAAAATCGATCAATTCGCGACCCGACTGGTCCCAGACACGGGAGCCCTCGCCTCGCACAGGAATGAAGGCCGCCGGAGAATAGTTGGGGACCATGACCTGGTCGAAATCGGCACGTTGCACCGGGGCTTGCTCAACGGACATCTGAGTCTCCTGAAGAGGAACGCTGGCCTGGAAGTGGCGAGCGATGGGGGGATTGTAAGGACTGATCCGCGCCTGTCCTTGCGGCCAAGCGACAACTTGTTACAGCGCAAAACCCAGTTTTGACAAGGCTTTCGGCAATGCGACAAACACTGTCGCAATCGCGCAGTGTACGGGAGAGAGGGGGCTGGGTGAACGGGTGTACACGAAGGTTTGTGAGGGGCTGGTTATCTGGTGAATCGTGCGGGATCTCCGGCGAGAGGCGTGTGGCGCCTGCAAGATCGAGCGCCGCCCGCGCGGCGCTTCGCAGCACAAGGCTGCTCCTACATCTGTTTCCGGCCAGTCACGCCTGCACCATCGCACGCGACCGCCTTGTTGGTCCGACGCAATATCGAGGCGAACACCAAGTGGTCGCGCGCCCCCGCCTCAGGAATAACTGGCCCGAAACAGATGTAGGAGCAGCCTTGTGCTGCGAAGCGCCGCGCGGGCGGCGCTCGATTTCCGCCGCACCATCAAACCCAAGGCATACGCCCCGAACCCACCCGAAATATCAGCCTTTTTCGGCAGGCGCCGAGCTCAGTTCGAATGGGCTGCTGCTACGCCGCTGGTTGCGGTCCTCCCGCGGCGTTGCGCCAAAGAAGTTGCGGTAGGCACTGGAAAAATGCGGCCCTGAGGAGAAGCCGCAGGACAGCCCGATCTGGATGATCGACTTGCTGGTCTGCATCAGCATCTGCCGCGCCTTGTTCAGCCGCAGCTCCAGGTAATACTGGCTCGGCACGCGGTTCAGGTACTGCTTGAAGATGCGCTCCAGCTGCCGGCGCGACACGCACACGTGCTGGGCAATTTCGTCGGTGGTCAGCGGCTCTTCGATGTTGGCTTCCATCAGCAGCACCGCCTGGGTCAGCTTGGGGTGGCTGGAGCCCAGGCGGTTCTGCAGCGGAATACGCTGGCGCTCGCCACCCTCGCGAATGCGCTCGACCACCAGTTCCTCCGACACCGCCCCGGCCAGCTCCGCCCCGTGATCACGGGCCAACACTGCCAGCAGCAGGTCGGTCACGGCCATGCCGCCACAAGCGGTCAGGCGATCGCGGTCCCAGTCGAACAGGTGACTGGTGGCGATGACCTTGGGGAAGCGCTCGGCAAAATCATCCTGCCAGCGCCAGTGCACCGCAGCCCGGTAACCGTCGAGCAGGCCCAGCATCGCCAGAGGGTAAACCCCGGCCGACAGGCCGCCAATCATGCAGCCACTGCGCGCCAACTGCTTGAGCGCCGTCGACAACGCAGCCCCCACCGTCAGCGGCTGCTCGTCAGCCAACAGGAACAGCTTGTGACACCCCTCCAGGCGACCGTTCCACGGCTCGCCCGGCAAACGCCAGCTACCCTCTTGCGCCGGCTCAGCCTGCAGGAAGACCAGATCGTAGACCACTTCCGGGTGCACCCGCTGCGCCACCTGCAACACTTCCTCGGCCAGCGCCAGAGTCAAGGGCTTGGTGCTTGGCCAGATGAGAAAACCGATTCGCTGGGTGGTCATAGGTGCGGTCCGAAACCTGAGGTCGTTCGAGTCTGTGCGCCGGGTCAGGCTGCGCTCGCCGCGCAGCATGCCCTATTCTGGTGCAAAAATGCAGCTTTTACTTCAGGCTGCCGGAGAGGAACTGCTTCAGGCGCTCCGACTGCGGATTGGCCAGCACTTCGCGCGGGCAGCCGGTTTCTTCCACCAGGCCCTTGTGCAGGAACACCAGCTGGTTGGAAACCTCACGGGCAAAGCCCATTTCGTGGGTCACCACCACCATGGTGCGGCCTTCCTGGGCCAGCGCCTGCATCACCTTGAGCACATCGCCCACCAGTTCCGGGTCCAGCGCCGAGGTCGGCTCGTCGAACAGCATGACCTCCGGCTCCATGGCCAGCGCCCGGGCAATTGCCACGCGCTGCTGCTCGCCACCGGACATGTGCCCCGGGAAGGCATCCTTGCGGTGGGCGACTCCGACCTTGGCCAGGTAATGCTCGGCCTTTTCCAGGGCCTCCTTGCGATTCACACCCAGCACATGCACCGGCGCTTCGATGATGTTTTCCAGCGCGGTCATGTGCGACCACAGGTTGAAGTGCTGGAAAACCATCGACAGGCGCGAGCGCATGCGCTGCAGCTGACGCGGGTCGGCTGCCTTGAGCGCGCCGTCCTTGCCCGGTACCAGCTTCAACTCTTCGTTGTTGAGCAGGATCTTGCCAGCGTGCGGCTGCTCCAGCAGGTTGATGCAGCGCAGGAAGGTCGACTTGCCCGAACCGCTGGAGCCGATGATGCTGATGACATCGCCTGCCTTGGCCGACAGGGACACGCCCTTGAGCACTTCATGGCTGCCGTAGCGCTTGTGCAGGTCTTGGACTTCGAGTTTGTACATGCTGTCGATTCTCACAAAGCGGTCAGTGCTTGCGCGGCGCCAGGTAGCCGAGCCAGCGGCGTTCGGCCATCTTGAACAGGCGCACCAGGATGAAGGTCAGGCACAGGTAGAACACGCCCGCCGTGATATAGGCCTCGAAAGGCAGGTAGTACTGGGCATTGACCGTGCGCGCAGCGCCAGTGATGTCGATCAGGGTAACGATCGACGCCAGGCTGGTGGTCTGCAGCATCATGATCACTTCGTTGCTGTACTGCGGCAGCGCCCGGCGCAGGGCCGACGGTAGCAGGATGCGCCGGTACATCTTCATGCGCGACATGCCCATGGCCTTGGCCGCCTCGATTTCGCCATGCGGCGTGGCCTTGAGGCTGCCAGCGATGATTTCGGCGGTGTAGGCACTGGTGTTGATGCCGAACGCCAGGCAGGCGCAGAAGGTAGCGCTGGACAACAGCGGCCACAGGAAGCTTTCGCGCACCGCCTCGAACTGCGCCAGGCCGTAGTAGATCAGGAACAGCTGCACCAGCATCGGCGTGCCGCGGATCACGTAGGTGTAAAGCCACGCCACGAGATTGACCGCTGGCTGCTTGGACACCCGCATCAGGCCCAGCGGAATGGCCGCCAGCAGCCCGAAGAACAGCGAAATCGCCAGCAGCTTGAGGGTGGTCAGCAGGCCGCCGAAATACATCGGCAGTGCCTCCCAGACGACGTTGTAGTCGAAGATCATAGTTCAGCCACCTTGACGCCAACCGAGTAGCGGCGCTCGAGATACTTCAGGGCCAGCAGCGAGATGCTGGTCAGCACCAGGTACAGGGCCGCCACCGCCAGGAAGAAGGTGAAAGGCTCGCGGGTGGCATCGGCCGCCTGCTTGGCCTTGAACATCATGTCCTGCAGGCCCACTACCGAAATCAGCGCGGTGGCCTTGGTCAGCACCAGCCAGTTGTTGGTGAAGCCCGGGATCGCCAGGCGAATCATTTGCGGCACCTGGATGCGGAAGAACACCTGGCGGTTGCTCATGCCATACGCCACGCCGGCTTCGGCCTGGCCTTTCGGAATACCAAGGAACGCACCGCGGAAGGTTTCCGACAGGTAGGCACCAAAGATGAAGCCCAGGGTACCGATACCCGCGATCAGCGGATTCAGGTCGATGTAGTCTTCATAACCGAGCAGCGGCGCAACCCGGTTGATGATGTCCTGCCCGCCGTAGAAGATCAGCAGGATCAGGACCAGGTCCGGAATACCACGAATCACCGTGGAATACAGATCGCCCAGCCAGGCCAGCCAGCGCACCGGCGACAAGCGCAGTGCCACACCGATCAGGCCGAGCACGATGGCCAGGGCCATCGACGACAGGGCGAGCTGAAGCGTCAGCCACGCCCCGTCGAGGATGACTGCCCCGTAGCCTTTCAACATGATGAGGTCCTCGACCTAGAGAATGAAAAATGGTGCAAACCTCAGAGCCTCTGCTGTTTGCACCATTGCACAGGTGAAACCCGACGTCTTATTTCGAGTCTGGACCGTAGATATCGAAGTTGAAGTACTTCTTCTCGATTTCTTTGTACTTGCCGTTGGCACGAATGGCGTCGATGGCCGCGTTGATGCGGTCGACGTTGGCCTTGTCACCTTTGCGCACGGCAATGCCGATGCCGTCGCCAAAGTACTTGGCGTCGGTGAAGGACGGCCCTACGAAGGCGAAGCCCTTGCCGGCGTCGGTCTTGAGGAAGCCATCTTCCAGCAGGGTGGCGTCGGCCACGGTGCCATCGAGGCGGCCAGCCGCCACGTCCAGGTAGATTTCGTTCTGGGTGCCGTAAGGAACCACGGTGGCACCTTTGGCGCCCAGTACTTCCTTGGCGAAGCGGTCGTGGATCGAACCGCGCTGCACACCAATCTTCTTGCCCTTGAGCTCATCCAGGCTGTCGCTGACGGCGGTACCTTCCTTCATCACCAGGCGAGCCGGGGTCAGGTAGTAGCGCTTGGTGAAGTCGACCGATTTCTTGCGGTCTTCGGTGATCGACATGGACGACAGGATGGCGTCGATCTTGCGCACTTTCAGCGCCGGGATCAGGCCGTCGAACTCCTGCTCGACCCAGGTGCACTTGGTCTTCATCTCTTCGCACAGAGCGTTGCCGATGTCGTAGTCAAAACCGGCAATGCTGCCGTCTGGCTGCTTGAAGGCGAAGGGTGGGTAGGCGGCTTCGATGCCGATTTTCAGCGGTTTTTCATCGGCCTGCGACACCAGGGAAAACACGGACAGCGCCAGGGCGCCAAGCAGTGCGAGCTTCTTCATCAGGTAACTCCATCGGTACAGGGCAATACAAGGCAGGTAACGGCTGCCCGATATGCGAATGGGTACAACGCGAGCCGCGCAGGGTTCGACCAAGGCCGCAGACCACGAGCGAGTGAGTGGCATTTTAACGACAGCCCGGTAGTCGATATTTCTTCAAAGCGACAACTACTTACAGAAGCGCTTGAAACGGCAACGGGCGATGTTGACAGCCATTGCAAAATATGCAAGAGCGCAAGAAATAGAACGTATAGTACTAGCAATTCCCGGGCCTATTATTGGCAAAGCCTTGTATTACGGCAAGTGCAGCGTGCCGGGTCGCAAAAAAGACTGCGAAAACGCACCGAAACAGGCCGGATTTGTTTCCTGGCGCCCCGATATTGTGCGACGCCGGTGACAGAACAGTTACCGATGAATGTCGGGTAACAGTAAAGCAAAAACCCCGCCGGTTGCCCGGGCGGGGTTCTTGTTGGCTGGCCTCACTGATACAACACAGCCCTCAGGCATATACCTCACCCTGTGGGAGCGGCTTCAGCCGCGAACACCGGCAACGCCGGTGCCATCCACCGCGCTGGGTTCTTCGCGGCTAAAGCCGCTCCCACAGAGATAGCGCAACGCCTCCAGCGTTTGCGAGCTTCGCTATCAGGCCGAAGCCAGGCTCATGGCCTTGTGGGTATCGATCAGGTGCTGCACCACACCCGGGTCGGCCAGGGTCGAGATATCACCCAGAGCATCGTACTCACCGGTGGCAATCTTGCGCAGGATGCGGCGCATGATCTTGCCCGACCGGGTCTTCGGCAGCCCCGGCGCCCACTGGATCACATCCGGCGAGGCGATCGGGCCGATTTCCTTGCGCACCCAGTTCTTCAGCTCCAGGCGCAGCTGCTCGCTGGCCTCGATACCGGCATTGAGGGTGACATACACATAGATGCCCTGCCCCTTGATGTCGTGTGGCACACCTACCACCGCGGCCTCGGCCACTTTCGCATGCGCGACCATGGCACTTTCGATCTCGGCAGTACCCATGCGGTGACCGGACACGTTCAGCACGTCATCCACGCGACCGGTGATCCAGTAGTAGCCATCCTCGTCGCGGCGCGCACCGTCGCCGGTGAAGTACATGCCACGGAAGGTCTTGAAGTAGGTATCGACGAAACGGTCGTGGTCGCCGTACAGCGAACGCGACTGGCCCGGCCAGGAATCGAGGATCACCAGGTTGCCTTCGGCAGCGCCCTCGATCAGGTTGCCCAGGTTGTCCACCAGCGCCGGCACCACGCCGAAGAATGGGCGGGTTGCCGAGCCCGGCTTGAGGCCGGTGGCGCCCGGCAGCGGGCTGATCAGGATGCCGCCGGTCTCGGTCTGCCACCAGGTGTCGACGATCGGGCAACGCTCCTTGCCCACGGTCTTGTAGTACCAGTTCCAGGCTTCGGGGTTGATCGGCTCACCCACCGAGCCCAGCAGGCGCAGGCTGGAGCCATCGGCACCTTCAACAGCAGCCTGCCCTTCGGCCATCATCGCGCGGATGGCGGTTGGCGCGGTGTACAGGATGTTGACCTTGTGCTTGTCAACGATCTTCGACACGCGCGTGATGTCGGGGTAGTTCGGCACGCCTTCGAACAGCAAGGTAGTGGCGCCGTTGGCCAGCGGGCCGTAAACGATGTAGCTGTGGCCGGTGACCCAACCCACGTCGGCGGTGCACCAGTACACCTCGCCCGGGCGATAGTCGAACACGCGCTCATGGGTGAGCGCGGCGTACACCAGGTAGCCACCGGTGGTGTGCAGCACGCCCTTCGGCTTGCCGGTGGAGCCGGAGGTATAAAGGATGAACAGCGCTTCCTCGGCACCCATCTCTTTCGGCGCGCAATGGCTGGAGGCGACTTTCATCAGGTCTTCGTACCAGATGTCGCGGTGCTGGTGCCAGGCAATGTCGCCACCGGTGCGCTTGCACACGATGATCTTCTGCACGCTATTGGTTTCAGGGTTGGTCAGCGCCAGGTCGACGTTGGCCTTGAGCGGGGTACGCCGGCCACCGCGTACGCCTTCGTCGGCGGTAATCACGACCTTGGACTTGCAGTCGATGATGCGACCGGCCAGCGCCTCGGGCGAGAAGCCGCCGAACACCACTGAATGGATCGCACCGATACGGGCACAGGCCAGCATGGCGACCACGGCTTCGGGGATCATCGGCATGTAGATGGTGACCACGTCACCCCGGTGCACATCCTGGCCACGCAGGGCGTTGGCGAACTTGCAGACCTGCTCGTGCAGTTCGCGGTAGGTGATGTTGCGGTGTTCGGAAGGGTCGTCGCCTTCCCAGATGATGGCCAACTGGTCACCGCGCTCTTCGAGATGGCGGTCCAGGCAGTTGGAGGAAACGTTCAGAGTGCCGTCGGCGAACCATTTGATATCGACGTGATGGTCGTCGAAGGAGGTCTGCTTGACCTTGGTGAACGGCTTGATCCAGTCGATGCGCTGGGCCTGCTCGCGCCAGAAGCCGTCCGGGTTGATCACCGATTGCTGGTACATGGCCTTGTAGGTGGCCTCGTCGGTCAGGGTGGTGGCCGCAACCTCGGGACGAACGGGATACAGTGGAGCCGCACTCATCTGTGTTACCTCGGTGTAATAGTTGTTTTTGTATGGAACCGTTTGTAACTGTACCAGAGCGACAAAAGCCATTCGACGTTGGTAGTAATTTGGTACGCCCGTTCTGACAAAACGCTCTGGCACGCACCTTACAGCCCAGGCGAGAAATTACGGGCGCGGTTTACCAGAGGATTGTTACAGATTCTGTCAAAACACTTTATCAAAAGACCCACTGTTTCGGCCTTGGCCCCAGCCATAAAATTCACCTCGCCAGCAACGGCAAGGCGATTAACAACTGGTAACAGCCCCCACGAAGGCAAGCGTTAATCCCCCTCCAAACCTGATAGTTAAAACTAGCAATACTCGCGGCGCCATAAGCGCCGCGTGCCCCCTCACGACCTTAGACAGGTAAATTGAAAATGAAAGCTTTACTGGTATTGGTACTTGGCAGTCTTTGCGGCGCGGCGATGGCCGGCGAAGCCAAAGATGCCGAGCAGATTCCGGTTGAACAGTACAGTTACTCGCAGCACCTGGACATTGCCCGCGTCATTTCCATGAGCGAAGTGCCCAATGTGTGCGAAGTCGTGCCAGCCCGCATGACCTACGAGGACTCCAAGGGCCAGAAGCACATTCTCGAATACCGCGTGATGGGGAACGGCTGCTCGAACGGCTGATACCTTGTGAATTTGGGGCCCTGCGGGCCCCTTTCGCGACACAAGGCCGCTCCTACATTGATAGGCGTACGCAGGCCTTTGTAGGAGCGGCCTTGTGTCGCGAAAGGACTGCGCAGCAGTCCCGCCTTTTATAAAGGCGGATTAATCTGCAGACTTGCCAAGTGAATAATCCCTCAACTTGTTGGCAATAGTAGTATGCGAAACACCCAGTCTTTTACCTAAAGCCCGACTACTCGGGAATTCCCCCATCAAACTTTCCAGTACCGCTTTTTCAAAACGTCCGACAATCTGCGAAAGATCCCCATCCAGCGAAAATTCACCCAGCGGTTGGCGCACGCCGTAATCCGGCAAACGTATATGTTCACTTTTGACCACGCCGCCTTCGCATAACGAAACCGCCTGGAACAACACGTTTTCCAACTGCCTTACATTACCCGGCCAATGATACTGGCCGAGTTTGTCCATCGCCGCCGGCGCCAGGCGCGGCATGGCGCAGCCGATCTGCCGGCTGGCCTGGTCGAGAAAGTGCTGCACCAGCCCTTCCAGGCCATCCATGCATTCGCGCAATGGTGGAATGTGCAGCGACAACACATTGAGCCGGTGATACAGGTCCTGACGAAACTCGCCCCGGGCACACAATTCGGACAAATCCACCTGGGTCGCGCAGATCACTCGCACATCCAGGTACACCTCTTCATCGCTGCCTACGCGGCGGAAGCAGCCATCTTGCAGAAAACGCAGCAGCTTCACCTGCAAGCGCGGGCTCATCTCCCCTACCCCGTCGAGAAACAGAGTGCCACCGGCGGTCAGTTCCAGCAGCCCCAGCTTGCCCTCGGCCCGCGCCCCTTCGAATGCCCCGGGGCCGTAGCCGAACAGCTCGGTCTCGGCCATCGACTCGGGCAACCCGGCGCAGTTGAGCGCCATCAACGGCGACTGGCCGCGCGGGCTTGCCAGGTGGCAGGCACGCGCCAGCAACTCCTTGCCGGTGCCGGTCTCGCCCTCGATCAGCAATGGTGCGTCCAGCGGCGCCATGCGCCGCGCCTCGCGTACCACTGCAGCCATCACCCGCGAGCTCTGGAAGATACTGTCGAAACCGCGCAGCTCCTGCTTGCGCACGTTATAGATGCGCTCACCGATACGGTCGGCGCGGTGCAGGGTCAGCACCGCGCCGGCCAGCGCCTCGCTGTCGTCGTGCTCGGACTGCAGCGGCGCGATATCGGCCAGGAACACATCGCCCTTGACCTTGATGCGCAGGCCGTTGATGCGCGACTTGTTGGCGCGCACCAGCTCTGGCAGGTCGAAGTCCTCCACATAGCGCGCCAGCGGCATGCCCGGCACCTCGTCCACCCGCACCCCCAGCAGCTGCGCAGCGGCACGGTTGGCGGCGACGATGCTGCCGCCCATGTCGATCGACAGCACCGGGAAGTCCAGCGCCCCCAGCAGCGCATTCAGCTCCATGTGCCGGCGCTCGCTGGGCATCAGCCCCACGCGCTTGACACCGAATACCCCGGCAATCGCCTCGAACTTCGGCCGCAGCGCCTGGAACTGCAGATTGATCAGGTTCGGGCAATGCAGGTAGATGGCGTTGCCATGGTCACCACCCACCTCGCCGCGCAGCACGTTGATGCCGTACTCCACCAGCAGGTTGAGGATGTCGCGCAGGATGCCAATGCGGTTCTGGCAATGCACTTTGATACGCATGAGGGCTCTCGAAGCGCCAATGTTTTTCAACACCGCGCGGAAAAGTCGTAAAGATAAGCTGACAAAAACAGCCGAAGCTTCAGCCAGATGCCTCGGATTTTCCGACACCTGCGCCTTTTTGTAAAATTATCGTTACGAAACCGTCGCCCAAAGCCAGCCCCGCCCACTGGCTTACCCCGTGCAAAGTGGCCAGCGAAGGGATATTCCTTAGGCATGTCCTGCACATAACAAGAAAAGCCCTCACCAGGAGAGCCACATGAAACAGACGCAATACGTGGCACGCGAGCCCGATGCGCATGGTTTTATCGATTACCCGCAGCAAGAGCATGCGGTATGGAACACCCTGATCACCCGTCAGCTGAAAGTGATCGAAGGCCGCGCGTGCCAGGAATACCTGGACGGCATCGACCAGCTCAAGCTGCCCCATGACCGTATTCCGCAACTGGGCGAGATCAACAAGGTGCTGGGCGCCACCACCGGTTGGCAGGTTGCCCGGGTCCCGGCGCTGATCCCCTTCCAGACCTTCTTCGAACTGCTGGCCAGCAAGCGCTTCCCGGTGGCCACCTTCATCCGCACCCCGGAAGAGCTGGACTACCTGCAAGAGCCCGATATCTTCCACGAGATCTTCGGCCACTGCCCTCTGCTGACCAACCCCTGGTTCGCCGAATTCACCCATACCTACGGCAAGCTCGGCCTGGCCGCGACCAAGGAACAACGCGTTTACCTGGCGCGCCTGTACTGGATGACCATCGAGTTCGGCCTGATGGAAACCGCGCAGGGCCGCAAGATCTATGGCGGCGGCATCCTCTCGTCGCCAAAGGAGACCGTCTACAGTCTGTCTGGCGAGCCCGAGCACCAGGCCTTCGACCCGATCGAGGCCATGCGCACACCTTACCGCATCGACATCCTGCAGCCGCTGTATTTCGTGCTACCGAACATGAAGCGTCTGTTCGACCTGGCCCACGAAGACATCATGGGCATGGTTCACAAAGCCATGCAGCTGGGCCTGCACGCACCGAAGTTTCCACCCAAGGTCGCTGCCTGAGCGACCTTGCCGATAACAACTCGAACCGGAAAACACCACATGAATGCCTTGAACCAAGCCCATTGCGAAGCCTGCCGCGCCGACGCACCAAAGGTCACCGACGAAGAGCTGGCCGAGCTGATTCGCGAAATCCCGGACTGGAACATCGAAGTACGTGACGGCCACATGGAGCTGGAACGCGTGTTCCTGTTCAAGAACTTCAAGCACGCCCTGGCGTTCACCAATGCCGTGGGCGAAATCGCCGAAGCCGAAGGCCACCACCCGGGCCTGCTGACCGAGTGGGGCAAGGTCACCGTGACCTGGTGGAGCCACTCGATCAAAGGCCTGCACCGCAATGACTTCATCATGTGCGCACGCACCGACAAGGTGGCGGAGACGGCTGAAGGCCGCAAGTAAGCACTGAGAAAATGGGGCCCGGTGGCCCCATTTTTTATGGAAAAAATGTCCGCTGTTCGCCCGCAAAACCGACAAGCGACCGCCAAAAAAACCCAAACTGTCATCCAGACTTGTGTATCCTGCCCCAGCTTTGCAAAGCTTCAAACGCGCCTGGCGCAGACTTTTCACTCACACTTGCGAGGAACGACGAGATGCATGAAATCCCGAATCTTCCCTTCCCAAGCCTGAACCCAGAAGAGCCAACCGTGACCGTTCACGCCGAACCGGCAGCTGCCGTCGAGCAGGATGGTGACGATCAATCCAGCGCTGACCAGGAATAACCGCGCATCCCCGACAGTGTGAAAACGGCTGACCTGCGGGCTACCCCCCGTCATCACGTTTTCACACCGTCCAGAACCCACGTAGGCCCTCATGCCCCACTCACCGCGCCCCCTTGCGGTCACCCTGCAAGTCGTCTCCATCGTCCTCTTCACCTTCATCGGCTACCTGAACATCGGCATCCCGCTGGCCGTATTGCCCGGCTATGTGCACAACGACCTGGGCTTCAGTGCCGTGGTCGCTGGCCTGGTGATCAGCGTGCAGTATCTGGCCACCCTGCTCAGCCGCCCCACCGCCAGCCGCATCATCGACAACCACGGCAGCAAGAAGGCGGTCATGTATGGCCTGGCCGGCTGCGGGCTCAGCGGGGTGTTCATGCTGGCCTGCGCCTTCCTCACCCATCTCCCCTGGCTCAGCCTGGCCTGCCTGCTGGTCGGCCGCCTGGTACTCGGCAGTGCGGAAAGCCTGGTGGGCTCCGGTTCCATTGGCTGGGGCATTGGCCGCGTAGGTGCTGAAAACACGGCCAAGGTCATTTCCTGGAACGGCATCGCCAGCTATGGCGCGCTGGCCATCGGCGCTCCGTTGGGCGTGCTGATGGTCAAGAGCCTGGGCCTGTGGAGCATGGGCGTGAGCATCATCCTGCTGTGTGCGCTAGGGTTGCTGCTGGCCTGGCCCAAACAGGCCGCACCGATCGTCAGTGGCGTGCGCCTGCCGTTCCTGCGGGTGCTGGGCAAGGTGTTCCCGCACGGCTCGGGGCTTGCCTTGGGCTCGATCGGCTTTGGCACCATCGCCACCTTCATCACCTTGTATTACGCCAGCCGTGGCTGGGCCAATGCGGCACTGACCCTGAGCCTGTTCGGCGCCAGCTTCATCAGTGCGCGACTACTGTTCGGCAACCTGATCAACAGGCTTGGCGGGTTCCGGGTGGCGATCGCCTGCCTGTCGGTGGAAACACTCGGGCTGCTGATGCTGTGGCTGGCGCCCAGCGCCGAATTGGCGTTGGCGGGGGCCGCACTGAGCGGGTTCGGCTTTTCGCTGGTGTTCCCGGCACTGGGGGTGGAGGCGGTGAACCAGGTGTCGGCGGCCAACCGCGGGGCGGCGGTGGGGGCTTATTCGCTGTTCATCGATTTGTCGCTGGGGGTGACCGGGCCACTGGTAGGCGCGGTGGCGGCGGGGTTCGGGTTTGCTTCGATGTTTCTGTTTGCGGCAGCGGCGGCGGCTTGCGGGCTGGTGTTGAGCCTGTATCTGTATCGGCAGGCGCGGCGTCAGCGGGGTCTTTAAAAACAGGGGGGCGCTTTGCGCCCCTTTCGCGACACAAGGCCGCTCCTACAAGAGACCGCGTTTTTCTTGTAGGAGCGGCCTTGTGTCGCGATGGGCTGCAAGGCAGCCCCCGGGGCCGTGAAGGTCAGCGCTGAGCGTACTGCAGCACCACTTCCAGCGGGTGGCGCATCTGCCGCTCGGTCATGCGCTTGACCTGGCTGCGGCACGAGTAGCCTGTCGCCAGCGGCTCGCCTTCCTTGTCCAGCTTGGTAGCCCACGACTGCTCGAAGATGGTCCGCGAGGTGTCCTGGTTGCGCGCCTCGTGCCCATAGGTACCGGACATACCGCAGCAGCCAGTCGCCTCGGTCACCAGCTTCAGGCCAAGGCGGGCAAACACCTGCTCCCACTGCTTGGTGCTGGCCGGCACGTTGGTCTTCTCGGTGCAGTGCGCCATCAGGCGGAAAGTGCCCGGCGCAGTCGGTGCCTGCTCCGGCAGCACGTCCATCAACCACTCCTGCGGCAACAGCACCTGCGGGCAGCCATCCAGGCCCGGCACTTTCTGGTACTCCTGGCGATACACCAGGGTCATCGCCGGGTCCAGGCCCACCAGCGGCACGCCGCAGTCAGCCAGGGCCTTGAGCTGGGTGGCATTGCGGATCGCCGCCTTGGCGAACGCACCGAGGAAGCCCTGAACGTGCAGTGGCTTGCCGTTGGCACTATACGGCGCCAGGAACACCCGGTGGCCCAGGCGGTGCGCCAGGTCGATGAAGGCCGACAGCAGCGGTGTCTCGAAGTAACGGGTAAAGGCATCCTGCACCAGCACGATGCTGCGCTCGCGCTGGGCCGGGGTCAGTTCACGCAGGGCCGGCACGCTGGCCACGCCGACACGGCAGCGGGTCAGGGTGGCCTGGAAGTTGAAGCGGCTGATCAGCGGGCTGTCGACCATGCCGACCTTGTCGGCCAGCAGCTTGCTCACCCACTTCGAGCCCATCACCGCGTTGTACAGCCCGGGCGCGTGAGCCAGGTACGGGATGGTGAACTCCAGCGAACCGATCAGGTAGTCACGCAGCGGGCGCTGGTAGCGGCCGTGGTACAGCTCGAGGAAGCGCGAGCGGAAGTCCGGCACGTTGACCTTGATCGGGCACTGACCGGCGCACGACTTGCACGCAAGGCAGCCGGCCATGGCGTCGTACACCTCATGAGAGAAGTCTTCCTGGCCCTGGCTGCGCGCACGGTTGTTGCGCAGGCGTGCCGGCAGGCCCTTGAGCCACGACACTTTGTTGCGTGCCGCCGCCAGCACGTCGATGTTGGCCTCGCCCTGCAGGCGCAGCCATTCGCGCATCAGCGAGGCACGGCCCTTGGGTGAGTGCTGGCGCTCGCGGGTGGCCTTCCACGACGGGCACATGGCGTCGTTGGGGTCGTAGTTGTAGCAGGCGCCGTTGCCGTTGCAGTGCACGGCGCTGGGGAAGTCCTGCCACACGCGTTCGTCGATGGTGCGGTCGAGGTCACCGCGCAGGGTCACGCCATCGACCTTGGTCAGGCCCTCGGCGCTCCCTGGCGGGGTGCAGATCTTGCCGGGGTTGAGCTGGTTATGCGGGTCGAAAGCGCCCTTCAGGCGCTGCAGCGCCGGGTACAGCTCGCCGAAGTATTCCGGCACGTATTCAGAACGCAGGCCCTTGCCGTGCTCGCCCCACAGCAAGCCGCCATAGCTTTTGGTCAGCGCCGCCACGGCGTCGGAAATCGGCTTGACCAGTGCGGCCTGGGCCGGGTCCTTCATGTCCAGCGCCGGGCGCACGTGCAGCACGCCGGCATCGACGTGGCCGAACATGCCATAAGCCAGGCCGTAGCCATCGAGCAGTGCACGGAAGTCGGCGATGTAGTCGGCCAGTTGCTCCGGCGGTACCGCGGTGTCTTCCACGAACGGTTGCGGGCGTACTTCGCCCTCGACGTTGCCCAGCAGGCCCACCGAACGTTTACGCATGGTGTAGACGCGGGTCACCGCCTCGGCACCCTCGGCCAGGGTATGGCCCAGGCGCTCGACGCTGGTGTCGCTCTGCAGGTGCTGGATGAACGCTTGCACCTTGGCATTGACCTCGGCCGGCTCGTCGCCGCAGAACTCCACCAGGTTGATGCCCAGGGTCGGGCGCTCGGGGTCGGCCGGAAAGTATTCGGCGACGCTGTGCCAGACGATATCCTTCATCGCCAGCATCAGCACCTTGGAGTCGACGGTCTCGATCGACAGCGGCTTGTGCGCCATCAGCGCGTTGGCATCACGCAGTGCATCCATGAAGCTGGTGTAGCGCACGTTGACCAGCACGGCGTACTTGGGGATCGGCAGCACATTGAGCTTGGCTTCGACCACATAGCCCAGCGAGCCCTCGGCACCGCACAGCACGCTGTTGAGGTTGAAGCGGCCCTGCTCGTCGCGCAGGTGGGCCAGGTCATAACCGGTCAGGCAACGGTTGAGCTTGGGGAAAGTGGCTTCGATGAGATCGGCCTGGGTTTCCTGGATCTCCCGCGCCATGCGGTACACCTCGCCGACCCGGCCGGGCGCGGCACAGGCCTGTTCCAGCGCGGTATCGTCGATCGGCAGGCTGTGCAGGCGCTCGCCGCCGAGCAGCACGCTGTGCAGCTCCAGTACGTGGTCGCGGGTCTTGCCATAGGTGCAACTGCCCTGGCCACTGGCATCGGTGTTGATCATGCCGCCGACAGTGGCACGGTTGGAGGTGGACAGCTCGGGGGCGAAGAACAGCCCGTGCGGCTTGAGCGCAGCGTTGAGCTGGTCCTTGACAGTACCGGCCTGCACCCGCACCCAGCGTTCCTCGACGTTGATTTCGAGGATCTTGTTCATGTGCCGCGACAGGTCGACGACGATACCGTCGGTCAGCGACTGCCCGTTGGTGCCGGTACCACCACCGCGTGGGGTCAGCTTGACCTGCTGGAAGCGCCCCTCGGCCATCAGCGTGGCGACCCGCGCCACATCGTCGGCGTCCAGCGGGAACACCGCCGCCTGTGGCAAGCTCTGGTAGATCGAGTTGTCGGTGGCCAGCACCGTGCGGGTGCCGTAGTCGGCACTGATCTGGCCACGGAAGCCGCTGTTGCGCAGGGCTTCGAGGAATTCGGGGTAGTTGGCGCTCGGGGCAACGGTCGGCAGCTGGGCGATCATCGAAGGATGGCCTCTTGATATTGGCTAATTCACGGGATTCCTGTCGTTCCGGCATGGGTGATGACATGCGGAGGTGACGTGCAGGCCAATGTTCCTGTAGTTTCGCTTCAGGGGCAAACGGATAATCCTGCCGCTATTAATGACTTTCATGAATGAATTACCGCCATCTCACCCCGTCCATGTCGCTGCTACTGGCTTTTGAGGCTGCCGCCCGGCATGAAAGCTACACCCGAGCCGCCGCCGAGCTGTCGCTCACCCAGAGCGCGGTCAGCCGCCAGGTGCAGGCGCTGGAGCAGCAACTGGGCCTGACCCTGTTCCGCCGCGAGGGGCGCCAGGTGCAGCTGACCGATGTCGGCCGCCTGTACCAGCGCGAGCTCAGCGAAGCACTGGGGCGCATCCGCAGCGCCACCTTGCAGGCGTTGGCCTACCAGTCGGGGGTAGGCACCTTGCGCCTGGCCACCCTGCCCACCTTCGGTTCGAAATGGCTGCTGCCGCGGTTGCATGCCTTCTACAGCGCAAACCCGGGCATGCTGGTGCACATTCATTCACGCATCGAAGCCATCAACTTCGACACCAGCGAGATCGATGCCGCCATCGGCGTGGCCAGCCACGACCTGCCGGGGTTGATCTGCCATCGCCTGCATGCCGAGGAACTGGTGGTGATATTGCCGCCTGAGGCTGGTGCGGACAGCCAAGGCTGGAGCCCTGCACGCATCACTGAAGAGGTGCTGCTGAATGTGGCCAACAACCCGCATGCCTGGGGCGAGTGGTTCTCGCACCATGGCCTGGCGCACCGGGCGATGCGCCTGGGGCCGAGCTTCGAGCTGACCTCGCACCTGATCCAGGCGGTACGGGCCGGGATCGGCATCGGCCTGGTGCCGCGCATACTGGTGGAGGAAGAACTGGCCAAGGGTGAGCTCTACAGCCCAGGGGTGGCATTTGCCAGCCAGCGCAGTTATTACCTGATCTACCCGCCGCGCAATGAGGCGTTGCCGTCGCTGCGGGCGTTTCGCAGTTGGTTGCTGGAGCAGATCTGATTCTTGCCTGTGCCGGCCTCTTCGCGGATAAACCCGCTCCCACAGGTATAGCGCTGCTTTCAGGTCAGGTGATGTCCCTGCGGGAGCGGGTTTACCCGCGAAGAGGCCGTTACAGGCATAAAAAAACCCGAAGCCAGTTCCTGACTTCGGGTCTTTTGTACGCTACCTGCAGCGCCTTACTTGGCCACGCTACCAGCAGCCCCAAGGGCCTGCGCCTTGCGACGCGGCTTGACCATGTAGACCACGAACATGGCGAACAGCCACACCGGGATCGCATACACGGAAACCTGGATACCCGGGATCATCGCCATGATGCCCAGAATCAGCACCACGAACGCCAGGCAGATATAGTTGCCATAGGGGTACCACAGCGCCTTGAACAGCGGCTTCTGGCCAGTGCGGTCCAGGTGCTGGCGGAACTTCAGGTGCGAGTAACTGATCATCGCCCAGTTGATCACCAGGGTAGCCACCACCAGCGACATCAGCAGCTCCAGCGCGTTTTGCGGCATCAGGTAGTTGAGCAGCACCGCGATCAGCGTCACGCCTGCCGACGCCAGGATCGAGCGCACCGGCACACCGCGGCTGTCGACCTTGGCCAGCGACGCCGGAGCGTCACCTTGTTCGGCCATGCCCAGCAGCATGCGGGCGTTGCAGTAGGTGCCGCTGTTGTACACCGAGAGCGCTGCAGTCAGGACCACGAAGTTCAGCAGGTGCGCGGCCACGTCACTGCCCAGCAGCGAGAACACCTGCACGAACGGGCTGCTGCCATAGCTGCCACCGGAGGCATCGATGCTGGCGACCAGGTTGTCCCATGGGGTCAGCGACAGCAGCACCACCAGGGCACCGACATAGAAGATCAGGATACGGTAGATGACCTGGTTGATTGCCTTGGGGATCACGGTCTTCGGCTTGTCGGCCTCGGCAGCGGTGAAGCCAAGCATTTCCAGGCCACCGAAGGAGAACATGATGAACGCCAGGGCCATCACCAGCCCGCTGACACCGTTCGGGAAGAAGCCACCGTGCGACCACAGGTTGGCCACGGTGGCTTCCGGGCCGCCGCTGCCGCTGGTCAGCAGGTAGGCACCCAGGCCGATCATGCTGACGATGGCCACCACCTTGATGATGGCAAACCAGAATTCGGCCTCACCGAAGAACTTCACGTTCATCAGGTTGATGGCGTTGATCAGCACGAAGAACGCTGCCGCTGTGACCCAGGTGGGGATCTCCGGCCACCAGTAGTGGACATACTTGCCGACCGCCGAAAGCTCCGACATGCCCACCAGGATGTACAGCACCCAGCAGTTCCAGCCCGACAGGAAGCCGGCGAAACCACCCCAGTAGGTGTGGGCGAAATGGCTGAACGAGCCGGCCACCGGCTCTTCGACGATCATTTCGCCGAGCTGGCGCATGATCATGAAGGCGATGAAGCCGCAGATGGCGTAGCCAAGGATCATCGACGGGCCAGCGGATTTCATCACGCCTGCCGAGCCGAGGAACAGGCCGGTACCAATCGCACCGCCGAGGGCGATCAACTGGATATGGCGGTTCTTCAGGCCCCGCTTGAGCTCGCCTGAATGCATGTTTTGTCCACTCATGAACGAAGTCACCTGCATTGTTTTTATCTGTGACGGAATCGGACCCACCGCGCTCGTGGCGCAGCGGAATGGGCAAGGTGGTTACCTTGGGTTTCCTGACCTCAGGTGCCGCCGGAGCGGATCAACCAGGCGTGATCAAGAGTGCGCGGTACGCAAAGGAGTCACAGGTAAAACGCGGCGCACTGTATACCCCTGCAAACGCGCAGGCGTCAACGCGTTGCATCCTTTCCTCGGGAAAAAACGCAGCGATCCTGTGGTGTGGGCCTTGAAAGGCGAAGTGATCGGCGTACATGGCGCCTCCATTTGTTGTTTTGTCAGCCCGGCTCTGTGGACAGGCTTTTGCACACGGCAATGGCGGCTATAACACCGTGGGGCGGGGCTTTGGGCAAGGGTGGGCGGGGCTTGGCTGGCTGTTTTGATGGGGAGTCGGCGGCAAGGTTTGTTTACACGATTCGACCTAATCTGAAATCCGGGCTGAAACCGACCACATTCGTACAGTTTTCTTTACAAGGTGGTTCGAGAACTTGCCAGTCGTCCGAAAATTCTTTTTGTTCAATATCTTGGGGCCGCTTTGCGGCCCATCGCGACACAAGACCGCTCCCACAGGTGACGCGTTTTCTGTGGGAGCGGCCTTGTGTCGCGATGGGCTGCGCAGCAGCCCCAAATTCTCACAGCTATAAAAAACCAGCCCGAAGGCTGGTTCTGTTTCAACGCAAAGGCCAATCAGCCACGCGGTTTGCCGCGGCCACGGCCTGCCGGCTTGTCACCTTCAGGCTTGGCCGGACGCTTGCGCATCTCGCTCGGGCGTTCGGCCACGGTGCTGCCACGGCCGGTCTTGCGCGGGGCCTCTTCACGCGCCTGGCGCGCCGGGCGTTCGCCGGCAGCAGCACCTTCGTGGGCCGGGCGCAGGCTGCGTACGCGCTCGCCACGGCCCAGCGGGCGGGTCGATTTGCGCTGCAGGCGCTCCATCTTGTCCTTGGCCTTGAGCTTCATGGCTGGCAGCGCCACCGGCTGCAGGCCCACTTCAGCAGCGAGGATGTCGATTTCGCCCTGGGTCATTTCACGCCAGCGGCCCATCGGCAGGTCGGAGTTGAGGAACACCGGGCCGAAACGCACGCGCTTCAGGCGGCTGACCACCATGCCCTGGGACTCCCACAGGCGACGCACTTCACGGTTACGGCCTTCCATCACCACGCAGTGGTACCAGTGGTTGAAGCCTTCACCACCGGGTGCCTTCTGGATGTCGGTGAACTTGGCCGGGCCATCTTCCAGCATCACGCCGGCCTTCAGGCGCTCGATCATCTCGTCGTCGACCTCACCACGCACACGTACCGCGTACTCACGGTCCATCTCGTAGGACGGGTGCATCAGGCGGTTGGCCAGTTCACCGTCGGTGGTGAACAGCAGCAGGCCGGTGGTGTTGATATCGAGGCGGCCGATGTTGATCCAGCGGCCTTCTTTCGGACGTGGCAGGCGGTCGAACACGGTCGGGCGGCCTTCCGGGTCGTCACGGGTGCAGATCTCGCCATCGGGCTTGTTGTACATGATCACCCGGCGGGTGGCCTCGGCGGCCTCTTCGCGCTTGATCAGCTTGCCATCCACGGCAATGGCGTCGTGCAGGTCGACGCGCTGGCCGAGGGTGGCCTCGACGCCGTTGACCTTGATGCGGCCCTGGCTGATCCAGGCCTCGACGTCACGGCGCGAGCCAACGCCAATGCGCGCCAGCACTTTCTGCAGCTTTTCGCCGGATGGAGGGGTGATCTCGGTATCTTGCAGGTCTTGCTCACTCATCTGGGCACCTCCCGGTGTAGGAATGAAATAAGGGTTCTGGCGACGAACGCGCCAAAAGGCCGCGCATCATACGCGGTTCGGCGGGGGAACGCACTGGAGGGTAGAGGGTTTTGTGGGCTTTGCGAGGGGTTTCTGCCTAATGGTTATGTATTGGCAGTACCGGCCTCTTCGCGGGTAAACCCGCCCCCACAGGTACCGCATCACTCTCAGGGCCTGGAATATCCCTGTGGGAGCGGGTTTACCCGCGAAAGGGCCAGCACAGACAACAGAAGATTCAAGGCTGCACCTTGCCCTCTTCTTCAACAGCAGCCTCAGCCTCTTCCTCGCGCAAATCATCGAAATCGGTCTTCAGCCCCTCTTCCATCGCATCCAGCTCCACCAGCAGGCTACGGAAGCTGGTCTCCTCCTTCGGCTCGGCAACCTCTTCCTCTTCCCCAAGGCTGGCATCCGCCAATGCCTGCAGGTGCGCCGGCACTGGCGCATCATCCGGGTCGAGCAGCGGCTCGGGCTCCATCTCCCGCAGCTCGGCCAAGGCTGGCAGCTCGTCCAGGCTCTTGAGGTTGAAATGGTCGAGAAACGCCTTGGTAGTGGCAAACATCGCCGGCCGCCCGGGCACTTCGCGGTAGCCGACCACGCGGATCCACTCGCGCTCCATCAGGGTCTTGATGATGTTGCTGTTCACCGCCACGCCGCGCACATCCTCGATTTCGCCACGGGTGATGGGCTGGCGGTAGGCGATCAGGGCCAGGGTTTCCAGCAGCGCGCGCGAGTAGCGCTGCGGGCGTTCTTCCCACAGGCGCCCGACCCACGGCGCAAAGTCCTCGCGAATCTGCAGGCGGTAACCGCTGGCCACCTCCTTGAGTTCGAAGGCGCGGCCGTTGCACGACTTGCCCAGCAGCTCCAGAGCCTGCCTGAAGACCTTGGGCTCCGGTCGCTCGGCTTCCTCGAACAGTTCGTACAGGCGCTCCAGGGATTGCGGCTTGCCCGAAGCCAGCAGGAAGGCTTCGATCAGCGACGCCAGGTCGCGGGGTTCATTCAGGTTCATCAGGGTCTTCAACAAGCGCCGGGCGAAGCCGCACGTGGATGGCGGCAAAGGGTTCATTCTGCACCAGTTCGATCAGCGATTCCTTCACCAGCTCGAGAATCGCCATGAAGGTCACCACCACGCCCAGCTTGCCCTCCTCGGCGGCGAACAGCTCGACGAACGGCACGAAACCGCCACCCTTCAGGCGTTCCAGCACCTGGCTCATGCGTTCGCGGGTGGACAAGGTCTCGCGGGTGATCTGATGGCTTTCGAACAGGTCGTTGCGGCGCATCACCTCGGCCATCGACACCAGCAGCTCTTCCAGGCTGACCTGGGGCAACAGCTTGCGCACCTTGGCCTGTGGCGCCTCCAGGCGCGGCACCACCACCTCGCGGCCGACCCGTGGCAATTCATCGATACCTTCGGCGGCAGCCTTGAAGCGCTCGTACTCCTGCAGCCGGCGAATCAGTTCGGCGCGCGGGTCACCCTCCTCCTCCTCGACCTCGGCCGAGCGCGGCAGCAACATGCGCGACTTGATCTCGGCGAGCATGGCAGCCATCACCAGGTATTCGGCGGCCAGCTCCAGGCGCACGCTCTTCATCAGCTCCACGTAGCCCATGTACTGGCGGGTGATTTCCGCCACCGGGATGTCGAGGATGTCGATGTTCTGCTTGCGGATCAGGTACAGCAACAGGTCCAGCGGCCCTTCGAAGGCTTCGAGGATGACTTCCAGGGCGTCCGGCGGGATGTACAGGTCCAGCGGCAGCTCGGTCAGGGCTTCGCCATAGACCAGGGCCAATTGCAGTTGGCGAGGCACCTCGGCCTGTTCGGCCGGCGCCTCGGGCGCTTCCACCTGGCTCACGCGTTGACCAGGAACGGCGTGGGGTCGCCGCAGCCTTCACGGACCAGAGCAGGCTCATCACCAGTCAGATCGATGATGGTCGAAGCCTTGAGGTCGCCGTAGCCGCCATCGATGATCAGGTCGACATGGTGCTCCAGACGCTGACGTATCTCATAGGGGTCGGTCATCGGCTCTTCTTCGGGCGGCAAAATCAGGCTCACGCTCATCAGCGGCTCGCCCAACTCCTCCAACAACGCCAGAACAATGGGGTTGGACGGTACGCGCAACCCGATAGTACGGCGCTTCTCGTGCATCAAAAGCCGTGGCACTTCACGGGTGGCATTGAGGATGAACGTATAAGGCCCAGGAATATGCGCTTTGAGCAGGCGGAAGGTGGACGTATCAATCTTGGCAAACAACCCCATTTGCGAAAGGTCGCAGCATAGCAAGGTGAAGTTGTGCTGCTTGTCCAGTTGGCGCAAGCGCCGGACCCTCTCGATGGCGCCCTTGTCGCCGATCTGGCAGCCGAGCGCGTATGCCGAGTCGGTCGGATAAACCACCACGCCGCCCTTGCGGATGATCTCGACGGCCTGTTTGATCAGGCGCACCTGCGGATTCTCCGCATGAATCTGGAAAAATTGGCTCACGTAGTCGTCCTGTTCATACCGCCAAAGGCTGTTCATGGCTGAATCGGCGCCACAGAGGTGGCAGGTCCTCGGGCAAAGGCCGGTAGGCACCGATCTCGCCCCAGGTGCCGGGGCCGTGGAAGTCACTGCCAGCGCTTGCCAGCAGGCCGAACTCACGGGTGAGGATGGACATGGTGCCCACCTGCTCGGCAGGCATCATCCCGTTGACCACTTCAAGCGCCTGCCCGCCTGCCTGAATATAGTCGGCAATCAGCCTTCTGCGCTTGCTGCGGGTCAGATCGTAGTGCATGGGATGCGCCAGGCTCACCCAAGCGTTGGACTGGCGCAAGGTCGCGACGGTTTCATCAAGGGTCGGCCAGTGCTGCTTGACGTCCCCCAGCTTGCCGGCGCCCAGCCATTTGCGAAACGCCTCGCCGCGATCCTTGACGTGCCCGGCACGCACCAGGTACTCGGCAAAATGCGGGCGCGCCGGGGCGTTGCCGCTATCGCCCAGTTCGTGCTGCACGGCGCGAGCGCCGTCGAGGGTACCGCGCATGCCCTTGGCCGCCAGCCGTTTGTCGATTTCTTCGGCGCGTAGCCAGCGGCCACGGTGCAGCGCTTCGATCGCCGCCAGCAGGGGCGGTGCGTCGAGCGGGAAGTCATAGCCCAGCACATGGATGGTCGCGCCACCCCAGGTGCACGATAGCTCCACCCCGCTGACCCAGTGCATGCCCTTGTCGCGGCACGCCTGGCGCGCCTCGGGCAGGCCTTCGATGGTGTCATGGTCAGTCAGTGCCAGCGTTTGCACCCCATGCTCATGGGCCCGGGCGACCAGTATCGAGGGCGACAGGGCGCCGTCGGAGGCCGTGCTGTGACAGTGCAGATCAACATTCATGGAGGAGCGCTTTCGCTGGAATCGATGTTTGTTATTATGCCGTCACATCCCGATTCTGGCTGCCATTGTGAAACAATTCATCGATTTCATCCCGCTGCTGCTGTTCTTCATCGTCTACAAGCTCGACCCGCGCCCCATGGAAGTCGCCGGCCACAGCTTCGAATTCGGCGGCATCTACAGCGCCACGGCCATGCTGATCATCAGCTCGCTGGTGGTCTACGGCGCGCTGTTCCTGCGCCAGCGCAAGCTGGAAAAGGGCCAGTGGCTCACCCTGGTGGCCTGCCTGGTGTTCGGCGGCCTGACCCTGACCTTCCACAGCGAAACCTTCCTCAAGTGGAAGGCACCGGTGGTGAACTGGCTGTTCGCCCTGGGCTTCGCCGGCAGCCACTTCATCGGCGACCGGGTGCTGATCAAGCGCATCATGGGCCACGCCCTGAGCCTGCCCGATGCCATCTGGACCCGCCTGAACCTGGCCTGGATCGGCTTCTTCCTGTTCTGTGGCGCGGCCAACCTGTTCGTCGCCTTCACCTTCCAGGACTTCTGGGTCGACTTCAAGGTGTTTGGCAGCCTGGGCATGACCGTGATGTTCCTGGTAGCGCAGGGCGTGTACCTGTCGCGCCACCTGCACGACGACCCTTCTACCTCCAAACCCAAGGATTGACATGCTCTACGCCATCATCGCCAGCGACGTCGCAAACTCCCTGGAAAAGCGCCTGGCTGCCCGCCCGGCGCACATCGAACGCCTGCAGCAGCTGAAGGCCGAGGGCCGCGTGGTACTGGCCGGCCCGCACCCGGCCATCGACAGCAACGACCCGGGCGAAGCGGGTTTCAGCGGTAGCCTGATCGTTGCCGAGTTCGACTCCCTTGCCGCGGCCCAGGCCTGGGCCGACGCCGACCCTTACATTGCCGCGGGCGTGTACGACAAGGTGGTGGTCAAGCCGTTCAAGCAAGTGCTGCCTTGATCTGAGACCGCGTGGGCTTCTTCGCGGGTAAACCCGCTCCTACAGGCGCAGTGCAAGCTTGAAGCCTGCGCCGTCCCTGTGGGAGCGGGTTTACCCGCGAAGAAGGCCACGCGGTACCAGCAGTTATACTGTTGCCATCAGTCTGCGGTATCTTTGCCACTGGCGGGCCGAATAGCCGCCGTCAATGGTTGAATTGAGTGAGTCATGAGCGAGCTGTTACTGATAGATGATGACCAGGAGCTGTGCGAGCTGCTCGGCAGCTGGCTGACCCAGGAGGGGTTTACCGTGCGCGCCTGCCACGATGGCCAGAGCGCACGTCAGGCCTTGGCCACACATGCCCCGGCGGCCGTGGTGCTGGACGTGATGCTGCCCGACGGCAGTGGCCTGGAACTGCTCAAGCAGTTGCGCAGCGAGCATGCCGAACTGCCGGTACTGATGCTCTCGGCCCGCGGCGAGCCGCTGGACCGTATCCTTGGCCTGGAACTGGGCGCCGACGACTACCTGGCCAAACCTTGCGACCCGCGTGAACTCACCGCTCGCCTGCGTGCCGTGCTGCGCCGCAGCCACCCCACCGCCACCACCAGCCAGGTGGAGCTGGGCGACCTGGTCTACAGCCCTGCCCGTGGCGTGGCCAGCATCGATGGCCGTGAAATGACCCTGACCCTGTCCGAAAGCCGCATTCTCGAAGCGTTGCTGCGCCAACCCGGCGAGCCGCTGGACAAGCAGGAACTGGCGCAGATCAGCCTGGGCCGCAAGCTGACCCTGTACGACCGCAGCCTGGACATGCACGTCAGCAACCTGCGCAAGAAGATCGGCCCCCACGCCGATGGCCGGCCACGCATCGTCGCCCTGCGCAGCCGTGGCTATTACTACTGCCTCTGAACATCTTTACCGAGCCTTTACCATCCGCTGACCGCGCTTGACGGTGATCTCCCTAGACTGTGCTCATCCGGTAACCACCGGCCCATGAAAGGAGAGACACCATGCGCAAGACCCTTATCGCCCTGATGTTCGCCGCCGCCCTGCCGACCGTGGCCATGGCCATGCCTGAAGGCGGCATGCGCCACGATGGCCCACATCATCGCGGTGATGCGCCTTTCCACCAGCTGGACCTGAGCCGTGACCAGCGCCAGCAGATCGGCAAGCTGATGGGCGAGCAGATGAAACAGCGCCGCGACATCACCGAGCGCTACCTGTCCAAACTGCCGGCCGCCGACCAGAAGGCGATGAAGGACGAACTGCAGGCCAACCGCGACAAGACCGACAGCGCGGTCCGCGCCCTGCTCAAGCCTGAGCAGCAGAAGAAGTTCGACGAACTGCAGAAGGAACGCGCCGCACAGAAAGCCGAGTGGCAGGAGTTCCAGGCCTGGAAAGCTGAAAAAGGCAACAAGGCCCAGTAAGCTGTCCGCCCGATGCCCGGCCCGCCTCAGTGCGAGCCGGGCTTTTCTTGTTAGCAGGAGGTGCACTTGCGTTCACTGTTCTGGCGCATCCTGGCCAGTTTCTGGCTGGCCATCACCCTGGTTGCGGGCCTGTCGATCCTGCTGGGCCACATGCTCAACCAGGACGCCTGGATCCTCAGCCGCCACCCGGGCCTGAATACCCTGGCCAGCAAGTGGGCCAAGCATTACGAACAGGAAGGCCTGGCTTCGGCACAGCATTTCCTGGAACGGCGCAAGGACCGCTACAAGATCGACGTGCAGGTGCTCGACGACAGTGGCGAAGCCGTGGTGCCCGGCACCTTCCCGCGCCGTGCGGCGGCCTTCGAGGCACGCCAGCACAATGACCAGCGGCGCCTGCCGTGGCGCCGGCTGACCGAGGAATACACCAGCCCCGACACCGGCCAGACGTACCTGCTGATCTACCGCATCCCCCACCCGGCGCTGGATGCCTGGCACCGCGAAAGCCTGCTGTGGCCGCTCAGTGCGCTGGGCATTGCCCTGGTGGTGCTGACCCTGTTCAGCCTGCTGGTGACCCTGTCCATCACCCGCCCGCTCAGCCGTCTGCGCAGCGCCGTGCACGACCTGGGCCAGACCACTTACCAGCAGAACAGCCTGGCGCAGCTGGCGGCGCGGCGTGACGAATTCGGCGTGCTGGCCAAGGACTTCAACAAGATGGGCGCGCGCCTGCAAAGCACCATCGGCAGCCAGCGCCAGTTGCTGCGCGATGTGTCCCATGAATTGCGTTCACCGCTGGCCAGGCTGCGTATTGCCCTGGCCTTGGCCGAGCGCGCCGAGCCTGAGCAACGTGAAGCGCTGTGGCCACGCCTGACCCGCGAATGCGACCGCCTGGAAGACCTGATCAGCGAAATTCTCGCCCTGGCACGGGTCGATGCCGAACAGGCCCATGCCGAGCCGGTCGACCTCAACGCCCTGCTCGGCAGCGTGCGCAAGGATGCCCAGCTAAGCGCACCGGAGCAGGACGTGCGCCTGGAGGCACAGCCAGGGTTGACCTTGCTAGGTTGGCCAACGCTGATCGAGCGTGCCGTGGACAACCTGCTGCGCAACGCACTGCGCTTCAACCCGCAGGGCCAGCCGATCGAAGTCAGCGCCGTGCGCGAGCAGGACCGTATCCTGATCAGCGTGCGTGACCATGGGCCGGGGGCGGCGGCGGAGCACCTTGCGCAGTTGGGGGAACCGTTCTTCCGTGCGCCGGGGCAGGAAGCGCCGGGGCATGGGCTGGGGCTGGCGATTGCACGCAAGGCGGCGGAGCGCCATGGTGGCAGCCTGGTACTGGAGAACCATCCACAGGGGGGCTTCGTGGCGCGGCTGGAGTTGCCTGTGACTGAAGCGACAGGCAGTTGATTTGATGTAAACGCTCCCGGCCTCTTCGCGGGTAAACCCGCTCCCACAGGTAACCGTGCAAGGCCTGAAACTTGCGCCACACCTGTGGGAGCGGGTTTACCCGCGAAAGGGCCGGATGCCTTGATACTGCAATCAGCCCAAGGCTGCGTTACTCGCCCCAGGCACTGACGAAATCAGCAGTTTCCAGAATCGGCGCGGTGCGCGGCTCGGTCAGCGGCGTACCCACATACAGGTAACCGATCAGCTCCTCGTTCGCGGCCAGCCCCAGGCCCTTGTGCACATGGGCATCGAAAGCCATGTCCCCGGTGCGCCAGACCGCACCGATACCTTGCGCATGCGCCGCAATCAGGATGCCGTGCGCGGCACAGCCCGCCGCCAGCCGCTGCTCGGACTTGGGCACCTTGAAGTGGTCCTGCAGCCTGGCAATCACCACGATCAGCAACGGCGCCCGCAGGGGCATGGCACGGGCTTTGTCCAGGGCTGCCTGGGTGGCATCCCCCTTGTGCTGCAGCGCTTCGGCGAACAGCTCACCCAGCTTCTCGCGGCCCTGGCCTTCGATGGTGAGAAAGCGCCACGGCCGCAGCTGGCCGTGGTCCGGGGCGCGCAGGGCGGCCTGGAACAGCGCCTCGCGCTGGGCGGCATTGGGCGCCGGGTCGGTCAGGCGTGGCACGGAAACACGGTTGAGCAATGCGTCGAGAGCCTCCATCGGCTACCCTCCTGGCAGGTAAATGTGCGGCCATTCTAGCGTTTACATCACCAGACCCATAGGTAGAATGGCGCCCTTCCGTTTCGAGTCAGAGCAGATCACATGGCGTTGCCGACCTTAAGGATCATTGGTTTCATCATCGGCATCTTCCTGATTACCCTCGCCGTCAGCATGGCCGTGCCCATGGCGACCCTGGTGATCTTCGAACGCACCCGTGACATGCCGTCGTTCCTCTGGTCGAGCCTGATCACCTTCATTGCCGGCCTGGCCCTGGTGCTTCAGGGTCGCCCCGAGCATGTGCACCTGCGCCCGCGCGACATGTACTTGCTGACCGTCAGCAGCTGGCTGGTGGTGTGCGTGTTCGCCGCCCTGCCTTTCCTGCTGACCCAGCACATCAGCTACACCGACGCCTTCTTCGAGAGCATGTCGGGCATCACCGCCACCGGCGCCACCGTACTCAGCGGGCTGGACAACATGTCACCGGGCATCCTGATGTGGCGGTCGATGCTGCACTGGCTCGGCGGCATCGGCTTCATCGGCATGGCGGTAGCGATCCTGCCGCTGCTGCGCATCGGTGGCATGCGCCTGTTCCAGACCGAATCGTCCGACCGCTCGGAGAAGGTCATGCCGCGCTCGCACATGGTCGCCAAGTCGATCGTGGGGGTATACGTCGGCTTCTCGATCCTGGGCGCGCTTGGCTTCTGGTGGGCCGGCATGAGCCCGTTCGATGCGATCAACCACGCCATGTCGGCGATTTCCACTGGCGGGTTTTCCACCTCCGACCAGTCGCTTGCCAAGTGGGATATCCCGGCCGTGCACTGGGTCGCGGTGGTGGTAATGATCCTCGGCAGCCTGCCCTTCACCCTTTACGTGGCGACCCTGCGCGGCAACCGCAAGGCACTGATCCGCGACCAGCAGGTGCAGGGTTTGCTGGGCATGCTGGTGGTTACCTGGCTGGTGCTCGGCACCTGGTACTGGGCCACCACCAACCTGCACTGGCTCGACGCCCTGCGCCACGTGGCGCTGAACGTGACCTCGGTGGTCACCACCACCGGCTTCGCCCTGGGTGACTACAGCCTGTGGGGCAACTTCTCGCTGATGCTGTTCTTCTACCTGGGCTTCGTCGGCGGCTGCTCCGGCTCGACGGCTGGTGGCATCAAGATCTTCCGCTTCCAGGTCGCCTACATCCTGCTCAAGGCCAGCCTCAATCAGCTGATCCACCCACGCGCGGTGATCAAGCAGAAGTACAACGGCCACCGCCTCGACGAAGAAATCGTGCGCTCGATCCTGACCTTCTCGTTCTTCTTCGCCATCACCATCTGCGTCATGGCGCTGCTGCTGTCTTTGCTTGGCGTGGACTGGATGACCGCCCTGACCGGCGCTGCGGGTACGGTTTCGGGTGTGGGGCCGGGCCTGGGTGAAGTGATCGGCCCATCGGGCAACTACGCCACGCTGCCGGATGCTGCCAAGTGGATTCTCGCCAGCGGCATGTTGCTCGGCCGATTGGAAATCATCACCGTGCTAGTGTTGTGCATGCCGGCGTTCTGGCGCCACTGACCACCTCGGGCTCGGCGCCCAGGCGGGCGCGGTACTCGCTGGGCGTGACATGGAACCAGCGGCGAAACGCACGGTAGAAATTGCTGGGGTCGGCAAAACCCAGCAGGTAGGCGGTTTCCAGCAGGGTCATGCCCGGCTGCGCCAGGTACTGTTCGGCCAGTTCGCGGCGGGTGTCGTCAAGCAGGGTCTGGAAGCTGGTACCCTCCTCCTGCAGCCGCCGCTGCAAGGTGCGCTGCGACAGGTGCAGGGCCTGGGCCAGGGTTTCGCGCTTGGGCTCGCCCTGCGGCAGGATGCGGCACAATACCTGGCGCACCCGGTGGGTGACCCGGCTTTCCGAGAAACGCGCCAGGTATTCGCCGGCAAAACGGTCATGCAGTATCGCCATGGCTTCATTGGCGGTGGGCAGCGGTGCCTCCATGTCGGCGCGCTCGAACACCAGCGCATCGTGCGGCGCACCGAACACCAGCGGCGAATGGAACGCCACCTTGTAGGGTTCGATATTCTTTGGCTGCGGCCCCTGCACCAGCACCCGGCGCGGTTGCACCGGCCGACCGCTGAGCCAGCTGCACAGCGCCAGCGCACAGGCCAGCGATGCTTCGGCGCTGTGCCGGGTCGGTGGCAGGTGGTCGCCGTGTACGGTCAGGATCAGCGAATAGCCCTCAGGGCCGAGGACGAAGCTGAGGTCGGAGCTTTCGGCAATGATGCGCTGGTAACGCACCAGGCGCTCGAAGCCTTCGGCCAGGGTGCGGCTGGACATCAACGCATAACCCACCACATGGAACGATGCCGGGCGCACCACCCGCGCCATGTTAAGGCCTATGGCCTCGTTGCCCGACAGCTCCACCGCCAGTTGCCACAGCCGGGTCATGGAGTCCTGGGGGAAGCGCGCGTCGGGGTCGTCGAGGGCAGCGAAATCCAGCCCCAGCTGCTTGAACATGGCCCGGCAGTCCAGCCCTTCCAGTTCGAGTGCCTTCACGATCCCTGATGCCCAGCTGGCTGACGTGGTTCTTTCGCTCATGACAGGCTTCTTATGCTGACCGCTCCTGCGGTGAACCCCAAGGATATTCAATTGGCGCCTATTGTCACTGATAGGCTTCGCCAGTCACTCTAGACTCGAATCAGGCTCCACGCCGTGCATCTTGTCCAGAAGTGTTAATCCCGGAGCACAGCCATGAACCGCACAGCGCAGTTTCGCAGTTTTGCCGAGTTCTATCCTTACTACCTGGGGGAACACAGCAACCCCACCTGCCGCCGCCTGCACTTCGTCGGCACCAGCCTGGTGATTGCCCTGCTGGCCTACACCATCGGCAGTGGCAAATGGTTGCTGCTGCTGGCCTTGCCGGTGTTCGGCTACGGCTTTGCCTGGGTCGGGCATTTCTTTTTCGAAAGGAACCGACCTGCGACCTTTACCCATCCGCTGTACAGCCTGATCGGGGATTTCGTGATGTTCAGGGATATCCTGCTGGGCAAGATCAGCCTGTAGATCTTTTGGGGCTGCTTTGCAGCCCCTGGGCTATCAAGCCCTAAGCCGGTTCGCGCACCGCCGCTGCTGCCTTCACCTCTCGCGCCTGTGCTTCCGCCAGCCGATAAAGCTCGATCGTGCCATCCCAATGCTCGATCAACGCCGTGCACGACTCCACCCAATCCCCGCAATTGAGGTACTCCACCTCCCCTACCTGGCGAATCTCGGCATGGTGGATATGCCCGCACACCACCCCATGAAAACCGCGGCGGGTGCACTCGTGGGCAATGGCATCCTCGAAGTCGCTGATGAAGTTCACCGCACCTTTGACCTTGTGCTTCAGGTACGCCGACAGTGACCAATAGCCGTATCCATAGCGGGCACGCCAGTGGTTGAGCCAGCGGTTGAGCACCAGGGTGAACTCGTAGGCACGGTCACCGAGGAACGCCAGCCAGCGGTGGTAACGGGTAATCACGTCGAACTGGTCGCCATGGATCACCAGCAGGCGGCGGCCATCGGCGGTCAGGTGCTCGGCCTCGTCCACCAGCTGGATGTTGCCGAGGATCAGCCTGGAGTAACGGCGCAGGAATTCGTCATGGTTGCCGGTGACGTAGATCACTTCGGTGCCACGCTTGCTCATGGTCAGCAGGCGGCGAATCACGTTTGTGTGGGCTTGAGGCCAGTAGATACCACCGCGCAGCTTCCAGCCGTCGATGATATCGCCCACCAGGTAGATACGGTCGGCCTGGTAGCCCTTGAGGAACTGCGACAGGTGTTCGGCCTGACAGTCGCGGGTGCCCAGGTGCACATCGGAAATCCACAGGGTACGCACGCGTTGCTTGCGCGAGGGACGTGACAGTTCGGCATGGGTCATGGGCAGGCTCCGGCGCAGTTTGCTGGAGACTGGCAGGCGCGGATGACAGCGCGGTGGCAAAACCGTTACGAGTGATGGACTGCGGGGTTTGAGGCACAATGCGGTTCTGCCCTGCGAGGACGACTCTCCCCATGACCGCCGGCCCGATCCTCTCGCTGCGCCATTACCGCGACAGCCTGATCGCCCACAGCCACGAACACCCGCAACTGGTGTTCGGCCTGCGTGGTCGCCTGGACTTCGAGGTGCAGGGGCATGGCGCCGGGATCGATCGACAGGGGTTGATCGTGGTACCGGCGGGCGCCCATCACACCTGCGCCAGCGATGGCGGCAGCGATTGCCTGGTGCTGGATGTACCAGGGGACCATTGGTTGCGCGAGCAACTGGGCGAACATGCAGATGCCAGCCGCCGCCTGCTCGACCGCCCCGCCGCCCTGGGCCTGGATGAGCGCCAGCAACAGTTGGTGGACTGGCTGGCGACCAGCCCCATGCACGACCCGCTGATTGCCCGACAAGGGGCAGCGCTGCTGCTGGCCAGCCTCAACCCCACGGCGGCCGCCAGCGTCACAGCCAGCCAGCGTCTGCCCTATGCCGCCTTCGATGCACATATCGAGCGGCATGCCGCCTACCCGCTGCAAGTGGCTGACCTGGCGCGCATCGCCGGGTTGTCCAGTGCCCGCCTGCATGCGCGCTTTACTGCGGAATGCGGGATGACGCCGATGGACTACATTCGCCAGCGGCGCTTGCTCAAGGCGCGACGGCTGGTGATGCAGACCTTGCTACCGATGGGGGAGATTGCGGCGCAGGTGGGGTACAGCTCGCAAAGTGCGTTTTCGGCGGCGATGTTGCGGGCGTTCGGGTGTACGCCGTTGGCTTTGCGGCGAGAGTCTGGCGACAAACCACACTAGCCTTGCGACAGAATGCATTCTCCTGAGCCTATACACTTGGTCTGTGCCGGCCCTTTCGCGGGTAAACCCGCTCCCACAGGTACTGCAAAGGCTTCGAAAGCGGTGCAGTAGCTATGGGAGCGGGTTTACCCGCGAAGAGGCCGGCACAGCCAGTAGAGATCTTGAGCAAGGACCACCCATGAACCACCGCACCGCCCTCGGCGCCCTGCACATCGGCGCGCTGTTCTTCGGCCTCACCGGCGTCTTCGGCAAACTGGCCGCCAGCGCCAGCCCGGCGATCATCGTCTTCGGCCGCGCCGCCTTCGCCGTGCTCGCCCTGGCCCTGTTCGCCAGCCTGGCCGGCCCGGGCTGGCAACGCCTGAGCGGCCAGGACACTCGCCGCCTGCTGCTCGGTGGCGTGCTGCTGGCCGGCCACTGGGTCAGCTTCTTCATCGCGGTAAAGGTTGCCGGCGTGGCCATCGCCACCCTCGGTTTCGCCAGCTTCCCGGCCTTTACCGTGATCCTCGAGGGCCTGCTGTTCCGCGAACGCATCCGCCGCAATGAGGCTTTGCTGGTACTGCTGGTCAGCATCGGCCTGGTACTGGTCACGCCGGCATTCGACCTGGCGAGTGAAGCCACCGGTGGCCTGCTCTGGTCATTGCTGTCGGGGCTGCTGTTCTCCCTGCTGTCACTCACCAACCGCGCCGGCTCCGGCCGCCTGCCTGCAGTGCAGGCGGCGCTGTGGCAGAACCTGGTGGTGGGCCTGTGCCTGCTGCCGTTCGCGGCACCGGACCTGGCCGGCGTAGCCACCATGGACTGGCTGTGGATCGCCCTGCTCGGCATCTTCTGCACCGGCGTGGCGCACAGCCTGTTCGTCGCCAGCCTGTCGGTGATCAAGGCGCGTACCGCCGCCGTGGTGTTCGGCATGGAACCGGTCTACGGCATCGCCGTGGCCTGGATGGTGTTCGCCGAAACCCCCACCCTGCGCATGTTGCTGGGCGGTGCACTGATCATCTTCGCCATCGTGCTTTCGAGCCGCCTGGCCGCCGAACAACCGCCCAGGCAGCGGCCTCTGGCCGAAAGCGCCTGATTCAGCGGTCGTTATGGCCCAGGTCACGCTGCGGGTCGATCTGGTCGCGCACCCGCTGCTTCAGCACCTTGGCTTCGGGGAAGCCACCGTCGGCTTTGCGCTCCCAGATCTGCACGCCATTGCAGGTAATGCGGAAGATACCGCCGGTGCCAGGCTCCAGGGCCACTCGGCCGAGGTTGTCGGCAAAGGTGCTGAGCAGTTCCTGGGCCAGCCAGGCGGCCCTCAGCAGCCATTGGCACTGGGTGCAATACGTGATGACAATTTCCGGTTTGCTGTCGGCCATGGTGAGGCATCTCCAGATGAGTGGCCGCTTATACTAGCGGTCTTTAGCCCACGGTTTGAGACTCACGATGCGCCGTTTGCTGTTCTGTTTCCTGCTCACCCTCTCCTCCTTCACAGCATTCGCCGCCGAACCGGCCAGGCCCAAGGTTGGCCTGGTGCTGTCGGGGGGCGCGGCCCGCGGCCTGGCCCATATCGGTGTGCTCAAGGCCCTGGAGGAACAGGGGGTACGCATCGACGCTATCGCAGGCACCAGCATGGGGGCGGTGATAGGCGGCCTGTATGCCTCTGGCTACAGCGTCGAAGAGCTGGAAAAACTTGCCACCACCCTCGACTGGCAACAGGCGCTGTCCGATGCCCCGCCGCGCAAGGACGTGCCGTTCCGGCGCAAGCAGGATGACCGCGACTTTCTGGTCAAACAGAAGCTCAGCTTTCGCGACGACGGCAGCCTGGGCCTGCCGCTGGGGGTGATTCAGGGCCAGAACCTGGCGCTGCTGCTGGAAAGCAAGCTGGCGCACACCGCCGACACCCGTGACTTCGACAAGCTGCCAATCCCCTTCCGCGCCGTGGCCACCGACATTGCCAGTGGCGAAAAGGTGGTGTTCCGCCGTGGTCACCTGCCCCAGGTGATCCGCGCCAGCATGTCGATCCCGGCGGTGTTTGCCCCGGTCGAGCTGGACGGCCGGCTGCTGGTGGACGGCGGCATGGTCGACAACATCCCGGTGGACGTCGCCCGCGAAATGGGTGTGGACCTGGCCATCGTGGTCGACATCGGTACGCCGCTGCGTGACCGCAAGCAGCTGGCCACGGTAGTCGACGTGCTCAACCAGTCGATCACCCTGATGACCCGGCGCAACTCGGAAGAACAACTGGCCAGCCTGCACCGCGACGACATCCTCATCCAGCCACCGCTGACCGCCTTCGGCGTCACCGATTTTGGCCGCGCCCGGGAAATGATCGAGGCCGGCTACCGCGCCACCCGCCTGCTCGACCCGCGCCTTGTCGCCCTGCGCCAGCCCGAAGGTGACAGCAGCCTGGCCGTGGCCCGCTCGCCACGCCAACGCACGCCGACGATCACCGCGATCAGGATCGAAAACGACTCCAAGGTCAGCGACGAGGTCATCCGCTCGTACATCCGCCAGCCGATCGGTGCACCGCTGGAGCTAGGTCGCCTGCAGACCGACATGGGCACGCTGTACGGCCTGGACTACTTCGACCGGGTGCAGTACCGCGTGGTGCACAAGGGCGACGACAACACCCTGGTGATCAACGCCCGCGGCCGACGCGGTGGCACCGACTACCTGCGCCTGGGCCTGAACCTGTCGGACGACCTGCGCGGCGACAGCGCCTTCAATCTGGGCGCCAGCTACCGGGTAAACGGCATCAACAGCCTCGGCGCCGAATGGCTGACCCGTGGCCAGATCGGCGACCAGCAGGAGTTGTACAGCGAGTTCTACCAGCCGCTGGACGTGGGCTCGCGCTATTTCATCGCACCGTACCTGGACTTCAGCTCGCAGAACATCGAAGCCACCCTGGACAACGACCCGGTGGCCGAGTACCGCCTGGAGCGTTACGGTTTTGGCCTTAACGTGGGGCGGCAGATCGGTACCAACGGTGAAGTGCGCCTGGGCGTGGGCAAGGCCTGGGGCGAGGCCGAGGTGCGCATCGGCGACCAGGACCTGCCCAAGGTCAGTTTCAACGAAGGTTTCTACGAGCTGAAGTACTCGTTCGACACCCTGGACAACGTGTACTTCCCGCACAGTGGCGAGGATATCGGCCTGACCTTGCGCAAGTACGACCAGTCGCTGGATTCCGACCAGGATTACCGGCAGTGGATGTTCAACCTGGACAAGGCCATCAGCAGCGGGCCGAACACCTTCGTGCTGGGCGGGCGCTACGGGCGCACGCTGGATGATACCGAGGTGGTGACGTCGAGCTTCGTGCTGGGTGGCGCGCGGGAGCTGTCAGGCTTTCGCCAGGACTCGGTGTCAGGGCAGAACGTGAGCCTGATGCGCATGGTCTACTACCGCCGCCTGACGCCACGGGCCTACGTACCGCTGGACTTCCCGCTGTACATCGGCGGGTCGCTGGAGCGAGGGCGGGCGTGGAACAACGACAACGAGTTCGACAGTGGGTACATCAATGCGGCGAGCATCTTCCTGGGGCTGGAGACGCCGCTGGGGCCCTTGAACTTCACTTATGGTGCCAACAGTGCGCATGAGCAGGCGGTGTACCTGAACCTTGGGCATACCTTCTAGGGCCTGCACTGAACCTGTAGGAGCAGCCTTGTGCTGCGAAGAGGCAGGTTTGACATAAGATGTTCTGTGCCTGGAATGACCTCTTCGCAGCACAAGGCTGCTCCTACAACGATCGCGAGTGCAGGTTGATCAGGATTTCTCCAGGTTGGCCAGAATCTTGGCATGCACCCGCATGCACACCTGCAGCTCCGCCTCATCCACCCCGGTAAACAGCTCTACCCGCAGTTGATTGGCAATGGTCTCGATCTGGTCGATCAGCGGCTTGGCCGGCGGGCACAGCACTATCTTCTTCGCCCGCCGGTCCTCCAGCACCGCCTGCCGGCGTACCAGCCCCTGCGCTTCCAGGCTATCGAGCAGGCGTGCCAGGGTTGGGCCTTCGACGCCCACGCTCTGGGCCAGCTCACGCTGGGTCGGGGCCTCTTCGAAACGGGCCAGGTGCAGCAACACCAGCCAGCGCGCCTGTGAAAGGTTGAGCCCGGCCAGGCGGCGGTCCAGCTCGGCACGCCAACCCCGGGACATCTGGGCCAGCTGCATGCCGAAGCGGTGTTGGTTGTCGGTCAGGGGCATAAGCAACTCATTGAATAGATCTAATTATTAGGCAGCTAACCATGGCCCGTCCCACGAGGCAAGGCTCGGGCACTCTGGAATGTTCGATAATCGTCAAAAAACATGACAAAGGTCAGCAGATGGCAGTTCTGCCTCCGATCCTGTCACCACTTACAGCTCGAACTCGGCCGCCAGCGCAGCCCGCACGCAGTACAGCACGCCCTCCGGCACCCGTCCCCCGAACAGCGGCACGATCGCAGACACCGGTGGCAGCTCGCCCTCGCCATCGAGGAAGGCATCCTGCACTTCCATCAACAGGTCTTCCGGCAGGTCCAGGGCCTGTTCCAGGCTCAGTTCCTGGCGCCCCAGCGCCTCGGCCAGCAGGCTGTAGACGTTCTTCTCGCTGCAGTTGAGCTGGCCGGCGATCTGCGCCGGGGTCATGCCGGCGCGGGCCAGGCTGACCAGTTCGTGGCGCAGGTCGAGCACCACTTTCGGTGCTTCGTCGGTGCCACCGCTATTGTTCAGCACCTCGAGGAAGGCCTGGCCATAACGCTCCAGCTTGCGCGCACCCACGCCGCTGACCTGGGCCATGTCGCTGAGGCTGACCGGCTGGCTGCGCAGCATCTCCAGCAGCGTCGAGTCGGGGAAGATGACATAGGGCGGCACGCTGTGCTCCTCGGCCAGCTTGCGCCGCAGGGTACGCAGTGCTTCCCACAGCTCGCGCTCTTCGGCACGCACCAGCTGGCTGGCCGGGCTGCCGCCACTGGACGACGACGTCCTGGCGGTGGTCTGCGGCTTGAGGTCACGGCGCAGCTGCAAGGTCACCTCGCCCCGCAGCAGCGGCCGGCAGCTGTCGGACAGGCGCAGGCCACCGTAGCCTTCCAGGTCGATATCGACCAGGCCGCGCGCCACCAGCTGACGGAACAGCGAACGCCACTCGACCTCGGCCAGTCCCTTGCCGACGCCAAAAACCGAGAGTTGTTCGTGGCCGAAATTGCGCACCTTTTCGGTGTCCTTGCCCAGCAGCACGTCGACCAGGTGCCCGACGCCGTAGCGCTGGCCGGTGCGGAACACCGCCGACAGCGCCTGGCGGGCAGGCTCGGTGGCATCCCAGGTCTGCACCTGGTCGACACAGTTGTCACAGTGCCCGCACGGTTGCTCCAGGGTTTCGTCGAAATAGGCCAGCAGTGACTGGCGGCGGCAGCGGGTTTCTTCGCACAGGGCCAGCATGGCATCGAGCTTGTGCTGCTCGATGCGCTTGTGGCGCTCGTCCCCTTCGGAGTTCTGCAGCATCTGCTTGAGCATGACCATGTCCTGCAGCCCGTAGGCCATCCAGGCATCGGACGGCAGCCCGTCACGGCCGGCACGGCCGGTCTCCTGGTAGTACGCCTCGAGCGACTTGGGCAGGTCAAGGTGGGCAACAAAACGCACGTTCGGCTTGTCGATGCCCATGCCGAAGGCAATGGTGGCGACCATGATCAGCCCTTCCTCGTTGAGGAAGCGGTGCTGGTTGGCCGCACGCGTCTCGGCAGCCAGGCCGGCGTGATAGGGCAGCGCGGGGAAGCCCTGGTCACAGAGGAAGGCAGCGGTTTCGTCGACCTTCTTGCGTGACAGGCAATAAACGATACCGGCGTTGCCGCGGCGCTCGCCGAGGAAAGCCATCAGCTGCTTGCGCGGCGCCTCCTTGGGCACGATGCGGTAGAAGATGTTGGGCCGGTCGAAACTCGACAGGAAGCGTTCGGCGCCTTGCAGGTGCAGGCGCTGGACGATCTCTTCACGGGTGCGCATGTCGGCGGTGGCGGTCAGCGCTATGCGCGGCACATGCGGGAACAGCTCGGCCAACTGGCCCAGTTGCAGGTATTCGGGGCGGAAATCGTGGCCCCATTGCGACACGCAGTGGGCCTCGTCGATGGCGAACAGCGAAATATCCAGATCACGCAGGAAGTCGAGCATGCGCGGCTGCACCAGGCGTTCCGGCGCCAGGTACAGCATCTTCACTTCGCCACGGCGCAGGCGCCCGGCCAGGTCACGCTGCTGCTCGGGGGTCAGCGTGGAGTTCAGCGCGGCGGCCGGCACACCCAGTTCGTCGAGCGTGGCGACCTGGTCGTCCATCAGCGCGATCAGTGGCGAGACCACCACTGTCAGGCCCGGACGCAACAGCCCCGGCACCTGGAAACACAACGACTTGCCGCCGCCGGTGGGCATCAGCACCAGGGCATCGCCGCCATTGGCCACGCAGTCGATGATCGCTGCCTGGCGCCCGCGGAAACTGTCGTAGCCAAAGACGTCCTTGAGAACGCGCTGAGCCTGTTCGAGCATGTGCAACTCCACAAATCGCCGTACCATCCCGGATACAGGCTGGACGAAAAACCCGCCCCGCACACGCCAAATGCGTAAGCGGTTTTTGCCAGGCGGCCGGCAAATCCTGCCCCTGGATGAAAAATCGCGGAGTATACCGCAGCACCGCCCCGCGCAGGGCACCACGGCGATAGACGTTCCCTTTGCCCCGCTGCCGTCGCAAGGTGCTAGAATTCGTTATCGTTTATTCCCCAAGGTAGCCCTGTAATGTCCTTCGCCGAGCAACTGACCCGCCTGCAAGCCTTCCTCGACGCCGACGAGCTGCACGAAGAAGCGCTGGACTATGTCGCCGCCCACGGCTACCTCACCGCCCTGTCGATCAATGCCGAGGAAGTGCCCGAGCGCGAATGGATCGACGCCCTGTTCGCCGAAGAGCCGCACTACGCCAGCGACGCTCAGCGCACCGAGATCGAGGCCACCCTGGTGGCGCTCAAGGCACACATCGCCCGCCAGCTGGCCAGCGACGACGAATTCGAGCTGCCGTGCGACCTCGACCTGACCGAAGAGCCGGACGATTCCGACCTGCGCGGCTGGTGCATCGGCTTCATGGAAGGCGTATTCCTGCGTGAAGAGGCCTGGTTCGAAAACGCCGAGGAAGAAGTCAGCGAGATGCTGCTGCCAATCATGGTCGGCTCGGGCCTGTTCGACGAGCAGCCGGAGTTCGCCGACATCGCCAGCAACGCCAACCTGCAGGACGACATGATCGTACAGATCCCCGAAGCACTGACGGCGCTGTTCCTGCTGCTGCATGCCCCTGACGAAAAGCCGGCACTGCTCAAGCCACGTCACCACTAAGTCGCCTGTGCGCTACCTGCTGCTGGCCACCGGCTGGCTCAGCGTCGCGTTGGGGGTGTTGGGGATATTCCTGCCGGTATTGCCCACCACCCCGTTCCTGCTATTGGCGGCTGCCTGCTTTGCCCGCAGTTCGCCGCGCTTTCACCACTGGCTGGTTCATCACCCCAAGCTCGGGCCATGGATCCGTGACTACCTAAGTGGTGAAGGTATCCCCCTCAAGGGCAAGGTCTACGCCATCGGCCTGATGTGGGCCAGCATCGGCCTGTCGTGCTATCTGGTGCCCCTGTTCTGGGCACGCATCTTCATGTTGTCCAGTGCCGTCCTGGTAAGCCTGTATATCCTCAGCCAGAAAACCCTGCACAAGCCAAAGTGACAATATTCTGTCGCCAAATATCACTTTCGCCTAATTCGTGCTTCCCTTATCCGAAATGATTCTGGAACTCGGTTAAAGCCCTGTATTCATTGGCCTTAATGGAGTTTTACGCCGCCATTTCCAAGGTTCACCTGCGAGCCTGTTAGATAATTTAATTAGGTTATGGCAATCTGATATGAATAAATCTTCTTGCCTATCGCGTTGAATGTACTTAGCTGTGTTATTAAAAACCTGCAACACTATATGAAATAACTTTATCGTCATTTTTTTGGCGAACAGCAGGATCAATTCCAGGATCAGGGAGATGTACCATGCGCGTTTTGAACCCCATCACCAGTGCATTACTGTTGGCCCTGGCGAGTGCCAACGTACAGGCGATGTCGATCACCGAGGCTGTCCAGAGCGCCGTGGACTACCACCCGCAGGTCAGCTCCAACCGCAACAGCAAGCTGTCTGCCGATGAAGATGTGAAGTTTGCGCGTGGTGGCTACTACCCTTCCGTGGATCTGGTTGCCGGCTATGGCCGCCAGCGTTCTGACAACACCACGACGCGTGCCGAGGGCAACCACAACAAGGAAACCCTCAACTACACCCAGTCCGAGCTGCGCCTGCGGCAGATGATCTTCGACGGCTTCAACACCTCGAATGAAGTGGGCCGCACCGAAGCGGTCTCCACCTCCCGCGCCTACTACACCCAGGCCGTTGCCCAGGATGTCGCCCTGCGTGCAGTCGAGGTGTACCTGGAAGTGCTCAAACGCCGTGAACTGGTGACCCTGGCCAGGAACAACCTGCAAGCCCACCTGCGCGTCAACGACCAGATCGGCCTGCGCAACGAGCGCGGCGTCGGCAGCACCGCCGACCTTGACCAGTCCCGCGCACGTCGCGCCCTGGCGGAAAACAACCTGGACACCGCCGAAGTCGACCTGGCCGATGCCGAGGCCAACTTCTTCAGCGTCGTCGGCCGCATGCCGGACGAGCTGGAAAGCCCGCAGTCCATCAAGGGCGAAGTGCCTGGCACCCTGGACGAAGCCCGCGACGGCATGCGCCAGAACAACCCGTACATCAAGTCTGCCCAGGCTGACGTCAATGCTGCCGAGCAGCAATACGAAGTGGCCAAGTCGACCTTCTACCCACGCTTCGACGCCATTCTGGCTACCGGTGCCAACAACAACACCGGTGGCGAGAAGGGCCACAACAACAACGACTGGCAAGCCGGCGTGGAGATGAACTACAACCTGTTCCGCGGCGGCAGCGACAAGGCTCGCCTGCAGTCCGACGCGCACAAGATCAACCAGGCCCTCGACATCCGCAACAACGCCCTGCGTGAGCTGACCGAAAACCTGAGCCTGGCGTGGAACGCCATGAACAACGCCAGCAAGCAGCTGCCGACTGCGCGTGAATACGCCGAGACCACCAAGCGCGTGCGTGCCGCCTACCAGGACCAGTTCGGCCTGGGTCAGCGCACCCTGCTTGACGTGCTGGACAGTGAAAACGAGCTGTACAACGCCGACCGTCGCTACACCGAGGTGCGTTATACCGAGGAGTTCTCGCGCTACCGCGTGCTTGCGACCATGGGCGAGCTGTTGACCAAGCAACGTATTTCGCTGCCGCCGGAAGCGCTGGCTACCACCGAAGTACGCACCGAGGCGCGTTTGCCTGATATGCGTTGATCGGGTTCGAGATAGCCGGGGCCGCTTTGCGGCCCATTCGCAGCACAAGGCTGCTCCTACAGATGTTGCGCGCTTTCCTGTAGGAGCAGCCTTGTGCTGCGAATGGGCTGCAAAGCAGCCCCCTGCCCTCACTCACTACCATGGTTACGCTGGAACGTCTCCAAACCCATGGCCCTGATCTGCCCCTCGATCAACGCCTCGAACGGTGCCAGCAGCGCATCGAAACAGGCAGGCCGCTCCAACGCGTTCAGCGCTCCTACCACCGCCTCGATAGTCGACAACGCCCCCGCCTCCGGCGCCTTGCGCAAGCGGTAGCGTGAAGGCGCGACAGGCCCCAGCGTCACTCGCGGCAACGCCTCCAGCAACGGGTTCAGGTACAGCAGCTTGCGCGCCTTGCGCCAGGTGCCGTCGGGTACGATCAACAGCAAGGGTTTGTCGTCCGTCTCGCCATAGGCCACCAACTCCTGGGCGTCGTCGCCCGGGAACAGCAGGGCCGGCCGGTAACCGGGGGTCGCCAGCAATTCGTTCAGGTCATCGAATACCTCGCCTACCCGCAACTCGGCGTTGTTCAGGCCAAGGGCGGCCAGGCGGGCGGTATTCAAGGCATGGGCGGTTTCACTGGGGTGCTGCAGCAGGATGACGCGGGTACGGCTGTCGAGCGCAGGGATCAGTGAGCAGAGGCAATGGTCGAGCGGGCGCTGGCAGCGCTCGCAGCGGGGTCTGGGCATGGGGTTCTCCTTGGCGGGAACAGTTTGCCACAGAACCGGGGCCCGCTTTGCGGCCCCGGCGATCTCAACGGTTGAACCGCTCTGCCAGGCTATGCAGGTATTCCGCCATGCGCTCAAGGTCCTGGCTGATTTCAGCGCCCTGCCTGGCTTGCCCGGCACTCTGGTCGCACAGGTGGGCTATGCGCACGATCTGCTGGTTGATGTCCTCGGCCACATGGCTCTGCTGCTCCGACGCCGTCGCCATCTGCTGGCTCATGCCGGTGATGCGGCTGACCGCCTGGGCAATCCCGCTCAACGCTGCCTGCACCGCCTCGACGCTGTGCACGCTGTCCCGCGAGATCTGCTCGCCACGGCTGGCGGTGCTGACCGCGCGCTCTGCACCGGCGCGCAACGAGGCGATGATCTGGTGGATCTCCTCGGTCGAGGCACGGGTGCGCTGGGCCAGCGAACGCACCTCGTCGGCCACCACGGCAAACCCGCGCCCCTGTTCGCCGGCACGCGCCGCCTCGATGGCTGCGTTGAGCGCCAGCAGGTTGGTCTGCTCGGCGATCGAGGTAATCACATCGACCACGCTGCCGATCGACTGGGTCTGCTCGGCCAGGGCATTGACCGCCTGGCCGATGTCGTTGACCGCATTGCTCATGCTGCCCATGGCTTGCAGGCTCTGCATCGCCAGCTCGCTGCCCTGTTGCGCCAGCTGGTCGGCATCGCCCGCTGCGTGCGCCGTGCTCTGCACGTTGTGGGTAACCTGCTGGATGGTCGCCGCCATCTGCGCGATGGCGGCGGCGGACTGGTCGGTCTCGTTGCGCTGGCGGTCGAGCATCTGTGCCTGGGCATCGGACAAGTCGGACGACTGCGCTGCCCGCGACTTCACCCCGACCCCGGCATCCACCAGGCGGGTCAAGGCCGTTTGCAGGCGTGCTTCTTCACTGATGATGGCAAGATCCAGCTGGCCTTGCAGGCCTGGGTTATCACTGTAGGTCAGTGCCACCAGCGGGCTGGTGAAGGCCTTGGGATGCTCGGCCAGCGTGCGGCGGACCGCCTGGTTCTGCCGGTGCTCGACCAGATACCAGGCCACCAGCAGGCTGGCCATCAGCACCCCGAGCGCCGCGTAGGGCGGTAGCCACAGGTAGCCCGCCGCCGACAGCAGGCCCGCACTTATCAATGGCCAACCGTGGCCCAGGCCATGCAGCAGGCGGGCCGCCCACGGCACCGGTGTGCGGCCGGCCCGCAGGCGCGCATACAACGCCTCGGCGCGACGGATCTGCTCGCGAGTGGGCACCGAGCGCACCGACTCGTAACCACTGATGCGGCCCTGCTCATAGATGGCCGTGACGTAGGCGCTGACCCAGTAGTAATCACCGTTCTTCGCCCGGTTCTTGACGACCCCCATCCACGGTTTGCCTTGCTTGATGGTTTCCCACATGTGGCCGAACACTGCCGGCGGCATGTCCGGGTGGCGCACCAGGTTGTGGGGTTGGCCGACCAGCTCGTCGTAGGTGAACCCGCTGATCGCCACGAAAGCGTCGTTGCAGTAGGTGATGCGGCTGTTGAGGTCAGTGGTGGAAATCAGGCGTTGATCGTTGGGAAAGGTTCTTTCGTGCTCAGTGACGGGCAAATTCATGCGCATCTTGGGCAATCCTTGCAGGATGAAAGGGAGGTAGACAGCAGCACACGCAAATTTGATATATAGCAGGACGCCATTACGTTGTCGGTCGACAGCACCAACAATTTAACGGGTGCCGACGAAATACAGCATATGCCGGGCTTCAGCCCACGTTGAGCTGGCTTTTGAGGAGGTCGCGGAAGGTCTGGATCAATGGCTCACGGCTGCGCCCACGGCGAATGATCAGCGAGAACGGAGCCTGGTAGCCGAAGGTCGACGGCGACAGCACGCGCAAGTCGCCCTTGTCGACCCAGGCCTGGGCATAGTGCTCGGGCAGGTAGCCGATGTAGGCCCCGGACAGGATCAGGATCAACTGCGCCTCCATGCTCTCCACCGTCGCCGCGCTGTGCTTGAAGCCATGCCGGGCCAGTTCGGCCTGGCTCCAGTAGCCACGCCCGACCATGCGCTGCTGGGTCACCACCTGCTCGGGGATGCGCCGTTCGGCATACAACGGGTGGCGGCTGCTGCAGTACAGCCAGTGCTGCTCACGGTACAGCGGCTGGTAGAGCAGCCCGCTCATGCGCGAGGAGAACGCCCCGATCGCCAGGTCCAGACGGTTGTCCTGCACACCCAGTTGCAGCTCGTAAGGGCTGGATACCGACAAATGCAGGTGCACCGCCGGGTGTTCCTGGCTGTAGGCGCCGATGGCTTCGGCCAGCGGCAAGGCCCTGTCACCGACCGTGGAATCGATCACCCCCAGGTTGAGGGTGCCACGCAACTCGCCCTTGAGGGCGGCGGCGTACTGTTCGAAGCCGTCCAGCTCGGCCAGCAGGCGCAGGGTTTCCTGGTGGAACAGCTCACCCTTGCTGGTCAGGCTGAAGCCGCCACGGCCACGGTGGCACAGCACGATCCCCAGGGCACCTTCCAGCTGGCTCATGTAGGTGCTGATGGCCGAGGTCGACAGGTTCAGCTCGCGCTGGGCATTGGCAAAGCCCTGGTGGCGCACCACGCTGACGAAGATGCGCAGCAGTTTCAGGTCGGGCAAGGTCGAGGCCATGGTGCAACGGTTCCGCAGGGGGTATTAGCGCGCAGTCTAACCGCTCTGCCGCCTTTAGTTCAGAAATTCCTGAACTAAGTATTTGCCGGTAGCGATTTTTCCCCGGCACTACCTTCAGCAGACTTGGCCGAAATGTCCCTGCCCGCCGGCAAGACCACACCTGGAAGGCGCGCGGCGGCACAGGTTCGAACAAACAGAACAATCGACCGACTGATGAGGCCCACCGTGGACAAGATCCTCCACCAACCACTGGGCGGCAACGAAATGCCGCGTTTCGGCGGCATCGCCACCATGCTCCGTCTCCCCCACCTGCAAAGTGCCCAAGGCCTGGACGCCGCCTTCATCGGCGTGCCACTGGACATCGGTACTTCGCTGCGCTCCGGCACCCGTTTCGGCCCGCGTCAGATCCGCGCCGAATCGGTGATGATCCGCCCGTACAACATGGCCACGGGAGCTGCACCGTTCGACTCGCTGTCGGTGGCCGACATCGGTGACGTGGCGATCAACACCTTCAACCTGCTGGACGCCGTGCGCATCATCGAAGAAGCGTATGACGAGGTCCTCGAGCACAACATCATCCCGCTGACCTTGGGTGGCGACCACACCATCACCCTGCCGATCCTGCGCGCGCTGCACAAGAAGCACGGCAAGATCGGCCTGGTGCACATCGATGCCCATGCCGACGTCAACGACCACATGTTCGGCGAGAAGATCGCCCACGGCACCACCTTCCGCCGTGCCGTGGAAGAAGGCCTGCTCGATTGCGAGCGCGTGGTGCAGATCGGCCTGCGCGCCCAGGGCTACACCGCCGATGACTTCAACTGGAGCCGCCGTCAGGGCTTCCGTGTAGTCCAGGCCGAAGAGTGCTGGCACAAGTCGCTGGAACCGCTGATGGCCGAAGTGCGCGAAAAGGTCGGCGGTGGCCCGGTGTACCTGTCGTTCGACATCGATGGCATCGACCCGGCCTGGGCTCCCGGTACCGGCACCCCGGAAATCGGCGGCTTGACCACCATCCAGGCGATGGAGATCATTCGCGGCTGCCACGGCCTGGACCTGATCGGCTGTGACCTCGTCGAAGTCTCCCCGCCTTACGACACCACCGGCAACACCTCGCTGCTCGGTGCCAACCTGCTGTTCGAGATGCTCTGCGTGCTACCGGGCGTAGTGCGTCGTTAATACCGCTATACCCCGGCAGGAGCCATGAGGGAGGGCCACAGAGGCCCGCCAACAACACGACAAGACCGCCGGGCGCCGTGAACCCGCCCGCGTGGTCGATCTCGCCATAATAAAGATAATCGGGAGACCCCCAATGGCCTTGGACATCATTGTTGTAATGATCTATACCGCCGGCATGCTCGGGCTTGGCTGGTACGGCATGCGGCGCGCGAAAACCCATGAGGACTACCTGGTGGCCGGGCGCAACCTCGGCCCGGTCCTGTACATGGGCACCATGGCCACCACCGTACTCGGTGGCGCTTCCACCGTCGGCACCGTGCGCCTGGGCTACGTCCACGGCATCTCCGGCTTCTGGCTGTGCGCAGCCCTGGGCCTGGGCATCATCGCCCTCAACCTGTTGCTGGCCAAACCCTTGCTGCGCCTGCGCATCTTCACCGTGACCCAGGTGCTGGAACAGCGCTACAACCCGGCCGCACGCCAGGCCAGCGCCGTGATCATGCTGGCCTACGCACTGATGATCGGCGTCACCTCGACCCTGGCCATGGCCACCGTATTGCAGGTGCTGCTCGACCTGCCGTTCTGGGCCTCGCTGCTGCTGGGCGGTGGTGTGGTGGTGCTGTACTCGACCATTGGCGGCATGTGGTCGCTGACGCTGACCGACATCGTCCAGTTCGTGATCAAGACCGTCGGCCTGATGTTCATCCTGCTGCCTGTGTGCCTGTACAAGGCCGGTGGCTGGGACACCCTGGTGGCCAAGCTGCCGGCGGCCAGCTTCCAGCTGACCACCATTGGCTGGGACACCATCATCACCTACTTCCTGATCTACTTCTTCGGCATCCTCATCGGCCAGGACATCTGGCAGCGGGTGTTCACTGCCCGTGACGAGAAGGTCTGCCAGCGTGCCGGCACCACCGCCGGTGTGTACTGCATACTGTACGGCCTGGCCTGCGCCGCGATCGGCATGGCTGCGCATGTGCTGATGCCCGACCTGGCCAACCCGAACAATGCCTTTGCCGAGATGATCAAGACCACGCTGCCCGATGGCATCCGTGGCCTGCTGATGGCAGCGGCGCTGGCCGCCATGATGTCCACCGCCAGCGCCGGCCTGCTGGCTGCGTCCACCACCCTGACCGAAGACCTGCTGCCCAAGCTGCGTGGCGGCAAGGCGTCGAGCCTGGGCGTCAGCCGCCTGTTCACCCTGCTCACCGGCCTGGTGGTGCTGGGCATTGCGCTGGTGGTGAACGATGTGATCAACGCCCTGACCCTGGCCTACAACCTGCTGGTCGGCGGTATGCTGATCCCGCTGATCGGGGCGATCTTCTGGAAGCGCGCTACCACCGCCGGGGCTATCGCCAGCATGTCGCTGGGCTTTGCCACCGCGCTGCTGTTCATGTTCAAGGATGGGCTGGAGGCCAATACGCCGATCTACTACAGCCTGGCAGTTGGTCTGGTCAGCTTTGTGGTGGTCAGCCTGATGTCGCGTAAATCGGTGGCGGCGGTGAAGCTGGCCTGATAGGTACCGGTTGCCTGTACTGGCCCTTTCGCGGGTAAACCCGCTCCTACAGGAATATCACAGGCCTCGAGTGCTGTGGGTTACCTGTGGGAGCGGGCAAGCCCGCGAAGAGGCAGGTACAGGCAACACACAACTGGCAGACACAAAAAGGCCGCTGCACCCACCCAGGTGCAGCGGCCTTTGTCTGTATCAGCGACGACGCGGTTGGCGTTTGCGCTGCTCTTCATCAGTCGGGATCGGTACCGGCTGCAAGGGCGGTGGAATCAGCCCCAAGGCGACAGCCAGGTCATGGAGCCAGTTGGACAGTGGTTTATTCATAATGCCCCCTTGACGGGTCAGCCTCACGGCAATTCAATCCTGCGATGTTTCATACAGATCATAGCCCTATGTCCTGTATTACGCATGCCTCTAAAGCTACAGATACGGGCCATTTTGATACGGATCAAGCCGTAACGGCGCATTCCGACGACTGGTTAATCGTTTCGCTTTGTTGCAGGTCGATCCAGGCCTGCAAATTTGCCCCGCGCATGCCCTGGCGCCACATCAACCAGGTGACCGCCTGATCGAACGGCGCCTGCAGCTGGTGCACCCGCACCCGGTCGCGCCCGGGCAGGCTGTCGAGCATCGACCTGGCCATCATCGCCACACCCGCGCCGGCGATCACGCAGGCCAGCATGCTCTGGTACGACTCGATCTCCATCACCCTGCCCATGGGCGTATGGGCATGGGCATACCAGGCCTCCAGGCGCATGCGGTACGAGCAGCCCTGGCGGAAGGTGAACACCGCCTTGCCGGCCACATCCTTGGCAGTGTGTACCGCAGGGTGCTCGGGGCTGGTGATCAGCACCAACTGCTCATCGCACAGCGGCACGCCATCCAGCCCGGCCAGGCTCGGTGGCCCGTCCACCAGGGCCGCGTCCAAGGTGTGATTGAGCAGGCCTTCCAGCAACTCGCCACTGGGCGCCGCACGCACCTGCAAGTTAACCGCCGGGTAGGCCTGGTGATAACGCGCCAGCAACCCCGGCAAATGGGTCGCCGCCGTGCTGTACATGGTCCCCAGCACGAAGTCCCCGGCCGGTTGGCCGCCCCGCACGGCGGCCAGCGCCTCGTCGCGCAAGGCTGACATGCGGTTGGCGTAGTCCAGCAGCACCTTGCCCGCGGGCGACAGCTGCAGGCGCTGGCGCTCGCGCAGGAACAGCTCGACACCCAGTTGCTCTTCAAGCTGGCGCAAGCGCGTCGACAGGTTCGACGGCACCCGATGCAGGCGCTCTGCGGCGCGGGTGACCGAACCTTCCTCGGCCACGGCCTGGAAGATACGCAGTTGGCTGAATTCCACGGCATTCTCCAAAACAGAATAACTTGATCATCATTATTCAATTTTATTGAAAAAGAAACCGCCCTAACCTGCCAGCCATCGCTTACATCCGCGCAGGAGACTTGTCATGTCGCCACTCATTCAACTGCTGGCCAGCGCCGTGGCGCTGATGATGGCCATGGGCATCGGCCGTTTCGCCCTGACCCCGCAGCTGCCGCAACTGATCGCCGAAGGCCAGTTCGACCTGACGGTCGCCGGGCTGGTGGCCGCGGCCAACTACCTGGGTTACTTCATCGGCGCGGTCGATGCCATGTTCGCCCGCTCGCCGGGCCAGGTGCGCCTGCGCCTGCACGGTGGGCTGTGGCTGTGCGTACTGCTGACTCTGGCCTCATGGGCCGCAGACGGGTTCTGGAGCCACCTGCTGCTGCGCTTCGGCACCGGCGTGGCCAGCGCCTGGGTGCTGGTGATGATCACCAGCCTCAGCCAACAGGTGGCCAATGCAAACAACCGCCAGCGCCTGGGTGCCCTGGTGTTCGCGGGGCCCGGCCTGGGCATTGCGCTGACTGGTTTGTTGGCGCTGGTGGCGCATTTGTGGGGGCTCGGCTCGGCAGCACTGTGGCTGATCTATGCCGTGGCCGCGCTGGTGATGCTGCTGGCGGTGCGGCCTTGGCTGCCCAGGGCGCTGCAAGCCGCGCCGGTATCGCCCGCTACACACCTGGGCCCGACCCGCAGTGTCGGCATCGGTCGCCTGGGGCTGGTATATGCGCTGTATGGCGTAGGTTACATCCTGCCGGCCACCTTCCTGTCGCAGATGGCCAACCAGCAGTTCCACGGGCAGTGGCTCGCAGACCTGTTCTGGCCGGCATTCGGCCTGGCGGCGGCGCTGGGGGTTCTGCTCGTGAGCCTGCGGCGTGGCGGCCGAACCGCGACGTGGCTCACCGCCACCCTGTGGCTGCAGGGGCTGGGTGTGCTGGCCTGCCTGATGGGCGGAGGTGTCGGGCTGGCGTTGGGCGTGGTGCTGTGTGGCGGGCCGTTCCTGGCCTGCATGCAACTGGTGATGCAACGTTCGCGGGAGCTGGCGCCGCATGCCACGCAGCGCAATGCCGGGCTGCTGACAGCCTGTTTTGCCCTGGGGCAGTTGAGTGGGCCGCTGCTGGCTGCGGTCAGCAGCCATTACAGCGGCGGGTTGCAGCCTGCGCTGATGGTGGCTGCGGGTGGGTTGGTGGTGGCTGGGGGGCTGGTGCTGTTTGGCAGCTCTGCACAGCAGGGCAGCGCCTGTCAGGCCAAGGCTGCATCCTGAATCGTAGCTGCCTGTGCCGGCCTCTTCGCGGGTAAACCCGCTCCCACAGGTACTGCACAGGCCTTGAAGATTGTGCGGCCCCTGTGGGAGCGGGTTTACCCGCGAAGAGGCCGTAACAGGCTAAAACTCACCCCACAAACTTACGCAACTGCTGCTTCACCCAAGGCTCGGCACTCACCAGCACCACCCCCAGCAGCACCATCAACGCGCCAACCACAAAGTTCAGGCTAAGCGGCTCATCCAGCAACAAAACGCCAAAGGTCACCCCGAACAGCGGGGTGATGAACGAGAACACTGCCAGGTTCGACGCCAGGTATTTGCGCAGCAACCAGAACCAGGTCAGGTAGCTGATGAACGACACCACAATCCCCTGGAACAGCACGCTGCCCATCGCCAGCGGCGTCAGCGTCACCGCGCCGATCTGGCCGCTGAGCAAGGCAATCAGCAGCAACCCGGCAAAGCCCACCGCCAGCTGATAGAACAGGGTCAGGGTCGCCGGTGCTTCCGACAGCCGCGAGCAGCGCACCACCACCGTAGTCGCCCCCCAGGCCAGCCCGGCGATCACGCCAAAGGCATCCCCCAGCAGAGTGCGGCCATCCATGTGCTCGAACGACATACCGCCGGCAAACGCCATGGCAATGCCGCCGAACGCCAGCAGGATCCCAAGCCATTGCAGCAGCCGCAGGCGTTCGCTGGGCAGCCTGAAATGCAGGCCCAACGCGGTAAACACCGGCGCTGTATAGAGGAACACCGACATGTGCGCCGCCGACGTCAGCTTCAGCCCCTCGGCAATGAACAGGAACTCCAGGCCGAACAATCCGCCCGCCACCACCCCGGCACGCCAGGTGCTGCCGACCTGCTCCCAGCCCCCGCGCCAGCACAGCATCAGGCCCACCAGCACGGCGGCGATGCCGTTGCGCAGGGCCGCCTGCATCACCGGCGCGATATCGATGGCAGCAGTCTTGATCAGGACCTGCTGGCAGCCCCAGATCAGGCACAGCCCCAGCATCACCTGGAAGGCAAAGGCGTCAGGGTTCTTGCGGGCCGCGCTCATGAGCGGGCCTCTGCGATGGTCATTGGCATGGGCGAGGGCTCGGCAGTTATTCAGGAACTACCGATTATCGGGTTTCCATGGCCACCCTTGCCAGCCTCAAAACGACCTCAGGCGATCTGTGCCTTCGCCGACACCTGCTCGAAGGTGGTTTCATCCAGCGCATCCTCCTGCTCGTCCAGCACCTGGCGCGGGTGCTCGAAGCCGGGGATGCTGCTGTCGATCAGGCTCATCAACCGCGAGCCTCGTTCGGTCAGCACGAAATTCTCGCCATTACCGCCATCTTCTTCGGGTCGGGTTTCGATGAAACCACGCTCGAACAACAGCTTCTCGTATTCGCAGGCACGGGTTTTCAGGTGGTCCAGGTCGCCCACCGGCTCCCCCTTGGCAGCCAGTGCCGCAGCGTGCTGCTCGGCATAGGGGCGTGGCGTGAAGCTGTGACCGGCGCCGTTCTGCACCTCGTGCAGCAAACGCTCGATCAGGTCCCAGTCGTAGGCGATGCTCATGGCTACGGGCTCCTGCTGTGGACGGAAGGGGTACACAGGTTGGGACCTGCCGAGGTTGCCCGGCGTTCCGAAATATCTCAGCGCTGGCGTTTTTGCGCTTGCATGTACTGGCGCAGCAACTGGTTGATCCGGGTCTGGTAGCCGCTACCCTGCTCTTTGAACCAGGCGAGGACATCGGAATCGAGGCTAGGTCAGATGCCCAGCTGGGGACAGGCTGACCATGAGGTGCCACCGGTCGAAGGCGCTGAACTAACGGCCAGGCACATGCCTCCACCGGGCATCACCACCGCCGGAGGTAGAAGGATGAAACTGCTGCTGCCCATTGCCTGTGCCACTGCCCTGTCCTGCGCCCTGCCCGCCTGGGCCTGCACACCGGAAGAAGCAACGCAGAAACGCGAAGAGCTGGCCGGGTTGGTCACCCAGTTGACCGAGCAGAACCCGCAGAAGGCCAAGGAGATCAACGACGAGCTTCAAGGAATGGAGCTGGGGACGGCGAGCAAGGATTTGCCCGACAAGTGTCAGCTGATCGACAAGCGGATCAAGGAGTTGAAAGAGGCGGAGAAAAAGGCTGAATAGTTGTCGCCTGTGCTGGCCTCTTCGCGGGTTCACCCGCGAAGAAGCTAACACCGTTACCGAGCGTTACTCAGCCGCAGGCTTGCGCTTCTTCAGCGGCGCCAGGCCGTCAGCGCTGGCCAGCGGTGCATTGGCCTTCGGCTTGGCGGTTGGCTTGCGCTTGGCGGCCGCCTTCTTGTCACCGGTCTTCTTCTCGACCTTTTTCTTCTTGCTGCCAGCCGCCTTGCCCGAGGCCTTGACCTTCTTAGGCCCGTTGTAGGTGCCCTTCACTTCCTTGATCACCCGGCGCTCGAACTGCTGCTTGAGGTAGCGCTCGATGCTCGACATCAGGTTCCAGTCGTTGTGGGTGATCAGCGAGATCGCCAGGCCTTCGCCACCGGCACGGCCGGTACGGCCCACGCGGTGCACGTACTCGTCACCGCTGCGCGGCATGTCGAAGTTGATCACCAGGTCCAGGCCGTCGATGTCCAGGCCACGGGCCGCAACGTCGGTAGCCACCAGTACCTTGGAGCTGCCCTGCTTGAAGCGGTCCAGGGCCAGCTTGCGGTCCTTCTGGTCCTTCTCGCCGTGCAGCACGAAGGCCTTCACGTCCTTGGCCACCAGGTGGCCGTAGATGCGGTCGGCCAGGGCGCGGGTGTTGGTGAAGATGATCGCCTTGTCGAAGGTTTCGTTGGCCAGCAGCCACTGCACGATCTGCTCTTTGTGCTGGTCGTGGTCAGCGGTGATGATCTGCTGGCGGGTGCCTTCGGCCAGCTGCGAGACGCTGTTGAGCATCAGGTGCTCTGGGTCTTTCAGCACCTTGCCGATGATGTCGCGCAGGGCCGCACCACCGGTGGTGGCGGAGAACAGCAGGGTCTGCTGGCGGTTCTCGCACTCCTTGCACAGGCGCTCCATGTCTTCGGCAAAGCCCATGTCGAGCATGCGGTCGGCTTCGTCGAGGATCAGCACCTGTACGTGAGACAGGTCGAGGTTGCCGGCATTGAGCTGCTCGAGCAGGCGGCCCGGGGTGCCGATCAGCACATCCGGCACCTTGCGCAGCATGGCGGCCTGTTCCTTGAAGTCTTCACCGCCGGTCACCAGGCCCGACTTGATGTAGGTGAACTGCGAGAACAGCTGTACCTGCTTGAGGGTCTGCTGGGCCAGTTCACGGGTCGGCAGCAGGATCAGCGCGCGGATCTCGACGCGGCGTTCGCGCAGGTCGACCAGGCGGTTGAGCAGCGGCAGCACGAAGGCCGCGGTCTTGCCGCTGCCGGTCTGCGCGGTCACGCGCAGGTCACGCCCTTGCAGGGCCAGGGGGATGGCCGCGGCCTGCACCGGGGTTGGCTCGACAAAGTTAAGCTCGGCCACGGCTTTAAGCAGGCGTTCGTGCAGGGCGAATTGGGAGAACACGGAGGTAACCTCAGGCAAGTGCGGAAAATTCAGTTGCATAGGGTAACGTTTTCTGCCGCCTTAGCCGAATTTCTTTTGGCAACTTTGTCGCCATCCGCGCTCTAATGGCGCTTCGTTTGGCAACAAAGACTGTACGCAAGCCCATGGATATCCAACGAATCTGGCGCGACTCACTAGACCTGTGGGGCACCCTTGACCAACATCCGATGCTGCACGCGGCCATCGGCCTGGCGGTGCTGCTGCTCATTTCCCTGGTCATCGGCCGCCTGGCCCGCTTCCTGGTGCTGCACGGCGCCCGCCTGCTGGCCCGCCAGCCAGCGCTGAAGTGGCTGGACGACCTGCGCAACAACAAGGTGTTCCACCGCCTGGCACAGACCACGCCGTCACTGGTGCTGCAGTTCGGCCTGAAACTGGTGCCCGAGCTGTCCGACACCGCCCAGCACTTCCTCGGCAATGTCGCCCTGGCCTTTACCCTGCTGTTCATGACCATGGCGCTGTCGTGCCTGCTGGATGCCCTGCTAGACATCTACGCCCGCACCGAACACGCCCGCACCCGCTCGATCAAGGGTTACGTGCAACTGGCCAAGATGATGCTGTGGATCTTCGCCTCCATCGTCATCGTCGCCACCCTGATTGACCGCTCGCCACTGTTGCTGCTGTCGGGTCTGGGTGCCATGTCGGCGGTGCTGCTGTTGGTGTACAAGGACACCCTGCTGTCGTTCGTCGCCAGTGTGCAGCTGACCAGCAACGACATGCTGCACGTGGGCGACTGGATCGAAATGCCCCAGGTGGGCGCCGATGGCGATGTGGTGGACATCACCCTGCACACGGTGAAGGTGCAGAATTTCGACAAGACCATCGTCTCCATCCCCACCTGGCGCCTGATGAGCGAGTCGTTCCGCAACTACCGCGGCATGCAGCAGTCCGGTGGCCGACGCATCAAGCGCAGCCTGTTCATCGATGCAGCCGGCGTGCGGTTCCTGACTCGCGAGGAAGAACAGCGGCTGAGCCAGGTGCACTTGCTGGCCGACTACCTGGCCGGCAAGCGCCAGGAGCTGCAGCGCTGGAACGAGGCCATGGGGCCGGTGGCCGAGCTGTCGGCCAATCGCCGCAAGCTCACCAACATCGGCACCTTCCGGGCGTTTGCCCTGGCCTATCTGAAGAATCATCCCAACGTGCACCCGAACATGACCTGCATGGTGCGGCAGATGCAGACCACCGCCGAGGGCGTGCCGCTGGAGATCTACTGCTTTACCACCACCACGGTGTGGGCGGATTACGAGCGGATTCAGGGGGATATCTTCGATTATCTGCTGGCGGTGTTGCCGGAGTTCGGCTTGAGCCTGTATCAGCAGCCGAGTGGCAACGACATGCGGGTGGGGTTGAGTGGGCGTGTATCGCAAGAGCCTGTGCCGCGTCGGCTGGAAGACATGAGCGAGGCTTGATATTGCCGGGGCTGCTTCGCAGCCCATCGCCTGCAAGCCAGCTCCCACAGGTCCCCTGCTAATTCAATGAGTTATGTGCAGTTCGATGAGAGCTGGCTTGCCGGCGATGGGCCGCAAAGCGGCCCAAAATTGTTTGACTGACAGGCATTACGAGGGTGGTGTTTAAG